>JAEZKN010000022.1 GCA_023415395.1 Actinomycetes bacterium | reverse complement strand
GCGTACGACCTCGTGCGGGGGGCGGCCACCGCGGCCGGCGTGGCCGTCGTGTCCCCGGACGACCGGCCCGGCCCGCGCAACGCGCTGGTCGTCGTCAGTGGCTGGAGCACGGCGGCGCGCCCCCTCGCCACGGTGTCGAGCACGCCCCTGCGCGAGCAGCCGATCCGCTCGGACGGCACCTGGCTCGCGCCGTGGCTGCTCTCCCCCGGCGTCGTCGACGCGACGGCGGGGGCGGTGCTGGCACTGGACTTCGACATCCGCGAACCCGCGGCGCAGGAGTTCAGCCAGTCGCTCGGGAAGTACTTCCCGGGCCAGGCGCCGACCTCCTCGGCGTACCTCGCCTGGCGCGGGGTGCGCGGGGGCGAGCCCGGACCGCTCACCCTCTACGCCGCGTCCCGCGCGGCCTACATGCCCGCCGGCAGCGGGCACTCCCACGAGACCACCGTCGCCTGGTTCCCCGGCGGCACGGTCACCCCCGTCGGCGCGCTCGGCGCGCGCTGAGTCTCGGAAAGGATCGCCATGTCCGTCACCGAACGCCTCACCGAGCGCTTCACCGGGCGCACCAGTGCCCGGGTCGCACCTCCCGCCCCCACCGAGCCGGCACCCCAGGCCGGCGCCGTCCTCGTCGGCATCGCCGCGGCCCTCGTCCTCGGCGGGGTCATCTGGGCCCGGTCGGGCCAGGTGCCGACGATCCTCTTCGCGCTGGGTCTCGCTCTCGGCTTCGTGCTGTTCCACAGCCGCTTCGGCTTCACCTCCGCCTGGCGGCAGCTGGTCGCGGTGCGCCAGGGCAAGGCGCTGCGCGCCCACATGCTCATGCTCGCGGTGGCCTGCACGCTGTTCGCGCCGATCCTGGCGGGCGGCGTGGGCTTCGACGACGTGCCCGCGCTGCCGACGCTCGCCCCGATCGGCTGGGGCCTCTTCGTCGGCTCGTTCCTCTTCGGCGTCGGCATGCAGCTGGGCGGCTCCTGCGCGTCCGGCACGCTCTTCGCGATCGGCAGCGGCCACACCGCCATCCTGCTGACGCTGGGCGGCTTCGTCGGCGGCGCGACCCTCGGCGCCTACCAGTTCCCGTGGTGGATGGGCCTCCCGGCGCACGAGCCGGTCTCGCTGACCGACTGGTTCGGCGGGTACGCCGGCGCCTGGATCGCCTCGCTCCTGTTCATGGGCCTCGTCGTCGGCGCGACCTACCTCTGGGCGCGCAACCGCTCGGTGCCGCCGGTCGAGCCGGCCCCCGTCGCGCGCGGGGTGGCCCGGGTCGTCCGCGGCTCCTGGCCGCTCTGGGTCGGCGCGCTGCTGCTCGCCGGGCTCAACGCCGCGACGCTGTGGGTCTCCGGGGGCGCCTGGGGGGTGACGTTCGCGTTCGCCCTCTGGGGCTCGAAGATCCTCGACGCGGTCGGGGTCGACATCCACGCGTGGGGCTTCTGGCAGGACCCGGCCAACCTGGCCAAGTACGACGCCGGCATCCTCGCCGAGAAGACCTCGGTCATGGACCTCGGCATCATCGTCGGCGCGCTGATCGCCTCGGCCGTGGCGGGTGCGTTCGTGCTGCACCGCCGGGTGCCGCTGCGCCTCGGTGTCGGCGCCGTCGTCGGTGGCCTGCTCATGGGCTACGGCGCGCGGATCGCCTTCGGGTGCAACATCGGCGCCTACTTCGGCGGCATCGCGTCCTTCAGCCTCCACGGCTGGCTCTGGGGCGTGATGGCGATCGCCGGCACCTGCGTCGGGCTGATGTTCCGGCCACTCCTCGGACTGACGAACCCGAAGCCCTCCGACTCGGTGTGTTAGAGCTGCCCCGGCCTGAGCTCGCGAAGGCCGGGACCCAGCAGCCTGGTTGAGGAGCCGCGCGAGCGAGGCACGAGCTCGCGACCGGCGTCTCGAAACCCAGGCCCCAGCGACGCCCCGCCCGGACGCACCCCCGGGCGGGGCGTCATCGCGTTAATCGGTTGCCCGCGTCGGCGTGCGGCCCGCAGAGTTGCTCCAGCGACCCGGACCGGCCGGGTGCCCCGAACGAGAGGAGCGTGACATGTCCACGACTGTCCTCGGCCTGTCCGCAGACCACCTCCTCTCGTTCACCTGGAGCACCCCCACCGATGTCCGACACGCACGACTTCCCTGATCTGGATCCCACCTTCGTCTTCGACTTCCGGTCCTACGACGACGTCGAGGACGGCCAGCGCTGGTCGACCTGGCGCAGCGTCGAGCCCCTGTGCCGTGGCCCGGAGCCGCGCCCCGACTGGGTCGTGACCTCCCAGGCTGCCGTCGACACCGAGCTCGGCATCCTCAAGACCGGCAAGGAGGCCGACGCGTTCCTGCTGGAGCGCGCCGTCCCCGGCAGCGATGCACTCGGCGAGTCCGTCGTCATGGTGGCCAAGCGCTACCGCGGCGAGGACCACCGCGACTTCCACCGGTCCTCGTCCTACACCGCCGGCCGCAAGGTCCGGAACACCCGCGACAACCGGGCGATGGCCAAGAAGTCCGCCCACGGGCGGGCGGTCGCGGCCGGCCAGTGGGCGTGGGCCGAGTGGGGCGCCCTGGTGCGCTGCCACGAGCTCGGCCTGGCCGTGCCCTACCCCGTCCAGATCGACGGCACCGAGCTGCTCATGGAGTGGATCACCCACGACACCGGGGACGGGGTCGAGACCGCCCCCCGCCTCGCCCAGGTCCGGCCCGACCGCGAGCTGCTGGCGTCGTACCTCGACCAGCTGCGGGAGTTCCTCGCCGAGCTGGCGCGGCACGGGCTGGTCCACGGCGACCTGTCGCCGTACAACATCCTCGCGGCCGGCGAGCGACTCGTGGTGATCGACCTGCCCCAGATGGTCGACCTGGTCGGCAACCCGGCGGGGATGGACTTCCTGCTCCGCGACTGCACGAACGTGTGCACGTGGTTCCGGGCGCGGGGACTCGCCGTCGACGAGCACGAGCTGTTCAGCGAGCTGATGGCACACGCCTTCTAGCGGCCGCCTCCTAGAGTTCACCGGGTGAAGCGACACGCCGTCCCCTCGTCCGTCGAGCCGGTCCGCTCCTCGCTCTACTCCGCCTCCGAGCTCTACGACACCGACCGGTACGCCGACTCCTTCGACGCCCGGGCCTACGCCGAGACCCGCGAACCGATCACCCGGGAGGCCGCGCTGGCCCAGGCGCTGCACGACCACGCGATCGACCTGGCGCTCGAGGCGTGGATCGGCGAGCGGCGCCTGGTCGGCGTCATGGGCGGCCACCAGCTCGAGCG
>JAEZKN010000011.1 GCA_023415395.1 Actinomycetes bacterium | reverse complement strand
AACAAGTGCGACATGGTCGACGACGAGGAGCTCATCGAGCTCGTCGAGATGGAGGTGCGCGAGCTCCTCTCCGAGTACGAGTTCCCGGGCGACGACATCCCGGTCGTGCGCGTGGCGGCCTTCCCGGCCCTCAACGGCGACGAGAAGTGGGGCAAGTCCGTCCTCGAGCTCATGGCGGCGGTCGACGAGTACATCCCGACCCCGGAGCGCGAGACCGACAAGCCGTTCCTCATGCCCGTCGAGGACGTCTTCACGATCACCGGTCGTGGCACCGTCATCACCGGTCGTATCGAGCGCGGCATCATCAAGGTCAACGAGGAGGTCGAGATCGTCGGCATCCGCGAGGGCTCCCAGAAGAGCACCGTCACCGGTGTCGAGATGTTCCGCAAGCTCCTCGACGAGGGCCAGGCCGGTGAGAACGTCGGTCTGCTCCTCCGCGGCACCAAGCGCGAGGACGTCGAGCGCGGCATGGTCGTCATCAAGCCGGGCACCACGACCCCGCACACCAACTTCGAGGCCTCGGTCTACATCCTCTCGAAGGAGGAGGGCGGCCGCCACACGCCGTTCTTCAACAACTACCGTCCGCAGTTCTACTTCCGGACCACGGACGTGACCGGTGTCGTGACCCTGCCCGAGGGCACCGAGATGGTCATGCCGGGTGACAACACCGAGATGTCGGTCGAGCTCATCCAGCCCATCGCCATGGACGAGGGTCTGCGCTTCGCGATCCGCGAGGGCGGCCGCACCGTCGGCGCCGGCCGGGTCACCAAGATCACCAAGTGAACGCCTGACTCACAGTGAGGGCCCCGTCGGCCGCGCAAGCGGCTGGCGGGGCCCTTCGCTGTGAGTCAGGCATCCCGCGTGATCTCGACTCGGCGATCGCCCCGCCACCTGCAGCCGGGCAAGATGCGCCGACTCACCGTCGTGGGGCGGGCAAGATGCGCCGCCTCGGCGTACCCCAGCGGGCAAGACGCGCCGACTCGGCGTCTCAGGACAGCAGGGCGGCGACCGCCTCGCCGAAGACCTCGGTGTGGCGGTCCACGTCGGCCTCGGTGTGGTGCGGACTGAAGAGCGCCATGTTGTGGAACGGCGTGAGCAGCACCCCGCGGTTGAGGCACCACAGGTGCAGGAAGCCCTCGAGACCCTCGTCGACCGCCGCGGCTGCGGCGGCCCCGTCGCGCGGGGGCGGGCAGAACCAGTACTCCGCGCGGCAGCCGAGCTGCTGGACGTGCCAGTCCAGGCCGTGCTCGGCGATGACGCCGGCCACGCCCCGGGTGAACCGCTCCGCGAGGGGCACGGCGACCGCGAAGTCCTCCGCGCGCAGGCAGGTCGAGAGCGTGGCCCGGATCGCGGCCAGCGCCAGCGCGTTGCCGGTCAGCGTGCCGCCGACGCCGGCGACGTCGATCTCGTGGCCGAGCATCGGGCCGGTGAGCCGGTCGCGCACCTGCGCGCTCATGCCGTACGCCGCGCAGGGGACGCCGCCGCCGATCGGCTTGCCGACCACCAGCAGGTCGGGCTCCAGGCCCCACGCGGCGGTCGCGCCGCCGGGGCCCGCGCACAGCGTGTGCGTCTCGTCGATGACCAGCAGCACGTCGTGCCTGCGGGTGATCTCGCGGACCGCCTCGAGGTAGCCGGGCTCGGGCAGCACGATCCCGATGTTGGTGAGCGCGGGCTCCATGAGCAGGCAGGCCACGTCGCCCTGCGCGAGCCGCCGGTCGAGCGCCTCGGCGTCGTTGAACGGCACCACCGCCGTCGTCTCCGACACCGGCACCTGCGGGCCGAGCGCGCCGGGTCGCGCGACGACCGCGTCGCCCTCGAGCACGGCCAGCGTCTCGTCGACGGTGCCGTGGTAGCACCAGTCCATCACCGCGATCCGCGGCCGGCCGGTGAGGTGGCGGGCGAAGCGGAGCACGAAGCGGTTCGCGTCGGTGGCCGACATCGCCAGCTGCCAGGCCGGCAGCCCGAAGCGGCGGGTGAGCTCCTCGCCGACCCACACCGCGTCGGCCGACGGCAGCATGGTGGTGATGCCGCGAGCCGCCCGCTCGGACAGCGCCGAGGTCACCTGCGGCAGGGCGTGGCCGGTCATCGCCCCGGTGTCGCCGAGGCAGAGGTCGACGTACTCGATCCCGTCGACGTCGGTCAGCCGCGCGCCCGCCGCGGAGTCGAAGAAGAGCGGGAAGCGGCCCGGCCACCGGGTCATCCACGGCATCGGCACGCCGGCCAGCAGTGGGCCGCGCGCCTGCTCGGCGAGCGCGGCGGACCGGGGGTGCAGGTCGGCGAAGCGGTCCTCCTCCTGAGCGCGGAGGGAGGCGAGTCGGTCGGCGTCGATCATGGTTGCGAAGATAGGGCACATGACCGAGGACCGCGTGCGACCAGCGCGCCCGCACCACAAGCTGACCGACGACGGCCGGCGGATGCGGGAGGTGCTGACCTACTCGCGCCGGGGCAGCCGGTTCACGCCGCGGCAGGCCGAGGCGTGGGAGGCCTACGCCGACCGGTGGTGGGTCCCGGACGAGGCGGTCGACGCGCCCGGGTTCACGGTGTCGGGCCTCTTCGACCGGGAGGCGCCGCTCATCGTCGAGATCGGCTGCGGGATCGGCGAGGCGACGGCGGCCCTGGCGGCCACCCGCCCCGATCACAACGTGCTGGCCTTCGAGGTCTGGCGCCCCGGCGTCGCCGACACCCTCGGCCGCGTCGGCGAGGCCGGCCTGACCAACGTGCGGATGCTCAGCGTCGACGCGGTCTGGTCGATGGAGCACCTGGTCGCGCCGGGCAGCCTGGCCGCCCTCTGGACCTTCTTCCCCGACCCGTGGCACAAGAAGCGGCACCACAAGCGGCGGCTGGTGAACCCCGACTTCGCCCGGCTGGCCGCGACCCGGCTGGCTCCGGGGGCGGAGTGGCGCCTGGCGACGGACTGGGCCGACTACGCCGAGCAGATGGTGGAGGTCCTCGACGCCGAGCCGCTGCTCGAGGGCGGCGTCACCGAGCGGTGGGCCGAGCGGCCGGTGACCCGCTTCGAGCGCAAGGGCCTCGAGGCCGGCCGAGAGATCACCGACCTGCGCTACACGCGGCGGTAGTACGCCGGACGACCAGCTCGGTCGGGAGCACCACCTGCTCGGCCTGCCAGTCCCGGTCGGCCAGCGCGGTCAGCACCTGGGAGGCCGCGATCCGGCCCTGCTCGTGGACCGGCTGGGCGACGGTCGTGAGGTCGAAGATCTCTGCCATCTCGTGGTCGTCGATGCCGATCACCGAGAGGTCCTCGGGGACCCGCAGGCCCAGGTCGCGGGCGGACCGGATGACGCCCATGGCCATCTCGTCCGACGCCGCGAACACCGCGGTCGGCCGGTCGGCCCGGTCCAGGAGCACGCGCCCGGCCCGGCTGCCGCCGGCGAGGCTGAACCCGCCGTCGGCCTGGAGCGAGGGTTCCGGCGACACCCCGGCCTCGGCGAGCGCCGCGCGGAAGCCGGTCACCCGGGCGGCCGGCGCGGTGAAGTCCAGCACCCCCTCGGTGGCGCCGCCGACGTAGCCGATCCGCCGGTGGCCCAGGTCGAGCAGGTGGCGGGTCGCGGTCCGCGCCGCGGCCTCGTCGTCGATGCGGACCGTGGGCCAGTCCGCCACCTCGGCCCCCACGATCGTGACCGGTCGCCCGAGCGCGGCCAGTCGGGCCAGCTCCTCGAGGCTGGGCTTGAGGCTGAGCACGAGCACCGCGTCGACCCGCTTGGTGAGCAGGCTGGTCTCGAAGACCCGGTGCCGGGCGGACTCGTCGCCGGCGAGGTTGTAGAGCAGCAGGTCGTAGCCCGCCTCGCGCAGCACCTCCTCGGCACCCTGGACGACGGCGGCGAAGAACCACCGGGTCACCCACGGCACGATCACCGCCACCGTCCGGGTCTGCCCGCTGGCCAGGCCGGCGGCGCTGGGGGAGGGGACGTAGCCGAGCCGCCGGGCGGTCTCGCGGACCCGGTCGCGGGTCTCCTCCGAGACCCCGGGCAGACCGCGCAGGGCGCGCGAGACGGTCGCGGTCGACATCTCGACCTCGCGCGCGACGTCCTTGATCCCGGTCATGCTGGGAGCGCTCCCATTTCACCGTCCGACGCACTAGGGTGGCGCCCATGACCCAGCACCTGCCGCACGGTTCCCGTCTCTCCTACGGCGTCGCCACCGCGGCGTACCAGATCGAGGGAGCGACGACCGAGGACGGCCGCGGCCCCTCCATCTGGGACACCTTCGCGGCCACGCCCGGCGCGACCCGCGACGGCAAGGACGGCTCGGTCGCGTGCGACTCCTACCACCGCTTCGCCGAGGACATCGACCTCGTCGCGGGGACGGGGGCGGAGTGGTACCGCTTCTCGATCGCCTGGCCGCGGATCGTGCCCGCCGGCGCCGGGCAGGTCGAGCCGCGGGGGCTGGACTACTACGACCGGCTCGTCGACACCGCGCTCGCCCGGGGCGTGCAGCCCACGGCCACGCTCTACCACTGGGACCTCCCGCAGGCGCTGGAGGACCGCGACGGCTGGCTCAACCGCGACACCGCGGAGGCCTTCGCCGACTACGCGATGGTCGTCCACGACCGTCTCGGCGACCGCGTGAAGGTCTGGGCCACCCACAACGAGCCCTGGTGCGCGGCCTACCTCGGCTACGCCGCCGGCGTCCACGCGCCCGGCCGCCGGGAGGGCGGCGCGGGGCACCGGGCCGCCCACCACCTCAACCTCGGCCACGGCCTGGCCGCGGCCCGGCTGCACGAGGCCGGCGTGACCGACGTCGGCATCGTCCACAACCTCGCGCCCTTCTGGCCCGAGCACCCCGACGCCGCCCGGGCCGCCGACGAGCTCGACGCCGTGCGCAACCGGGTGTGGCTCGGCCCGCTCGTCGACGGGGCGTACGACGAGGGCCTGCTCCGCGTCGCCCCGGAGCTGGCCGACCCCGCCCTCGTGCGCGACGGCGACCTGGCCCTGCTGCGCGGCTCGGCCGACTGGCTCGGCGTGAACTACTACACGCCGTTCCGCCCGACCCTCGCCGACCCCTCGCTCGAGCGGCACCCGGAGGTCGAGGCCTACCCCGGCGTCACGCCGGTCTCGTTCGTGGTCCGCGAGCCGCGCACCGACATCGGGTGGGAGGTCGACGCCAGCGGGCTCGAGGCGATCCTGGTCCAGACCCACGAGCGCACCGGCCTGCCCCTGGTCGTGACCGAGAACGGCGCGGCGTGCCCGGACACCACCCTCGACGACCAGGACCGGGTCGGCTACCTGCGCGACCACATCGCCGCGACCGAGAAGGCGCGCGCGGCCGGGGCGGACGTCCGGGCCTACATCGTGTGGACGCTCCTGGACAACTTCGAGTGGGCCGAGGGCTACACGAAGACCTTCGGCATCGTGCACATCGACCCCGAGGACCAGACCCGGACGCCCAAGGCGTCCTACCACTGGCTGGCGGAGCACATCGCGTCCGGGTCCGGCGCCACGGCTGGCTAGCCCTTCACGCTTCCCGCGAGCAGGCCGCGCACGAAGAAGCGCTGCAGCGAGAGGAACACGATCAGGGGCACGACCAGCGCGACGAACGCGCCGGCCGAGAGCAGGAACCAGTCCTGGCCGCGCGAGCCCGCGAGCTCGGCCAGCCGTGCGGTGATCGGGTAGGTGTCGGTGTTGCCGAACACGATCGCCACCAGCAGGTCGTTCCAGACCCACAGGAACTGGAAGATGCCGAACGCCGCGATCGCCGGTGCCATCAGCGGCAGCATGATGCGGCTGAAGATCTGCACGTGGCCGGCGCCGTCGACGCGGGCGGACTCGATCAGCTCACCGGGGATCTGGCTCATGAAGTTGTGCAGCAGGTAGACCGCCAGCGGCAGCGCGAAGATCGAGTGCGAGAGCCAGATCGTGTAGAAGCCGCCGCCGGGGGCGTCCGGGCCCGAGAGGCCCGCGTCCACGTAGGTCGTGAGCAGCGGGATCATCGTGACCTGGATCGGCACGATCTGGAGCGCGAAGATCGCGACGAACAAGAAGTTGCGACCCGGGAACTTCATCCAGGCGAACGCGTACGCCGCCATCGTCGCGATGCTGATCGGGATCAGCACGGCCGGGATCGTGATCACGAACGAGTTGATCAGGTAGGTCCCGAAGTTGGTGTCCGAGCCGTTGAGCACCGTGTCGTAGTTCGACAGGGTGAAGTCCGGCAGCTCGCCGGAGAACAGTCCGGAGAAGACCGTCCACCAGCCGCTGGAGTTGATGTCGTCCTCGGTGCGGAAGGACGTGATGAACAGCCCGACCGTGGGGATGGTCCACAGCACCGCGATGACGATCGCGGCCAGCGAGGCCCACGGCGAGGTCAGCGCCTTGTGGGCGCTGCTCGACAGGGACTCCTGCTTGGCGACGGTCGCCTCGACGTCGTTGATCGCGGTGCTCATCGGCCCTCCACCCTTCGCATCTGACGGACGTTGTAGACGACGATCGGGATGACCAGCACGAACAGCAGGGTCGCGAGGGCGGCGCCGAGGCCCTTCTCCCGGGTCACGAAGCTCTGTCGGTAGAACTCGTAGGCGATCACGCTGGTGTCGAAGTTGCCGCCGACGGTCGTGCGCACGATGTCGAAGGCCTTGAGCGTGGTGATGCTGATGGTCGTCAGCACGACGATCAGCGAGGGCCGGATGCTCGGCACGGTGATGTAGCGGAACATCTTCAGCCCGCCCTCGCCGTCGAGGCGGGCGGCCTCCACGATGTCGTCGGGGATCGCGCGGATCGAGGCGGCGAGGATCGTCATGGCGAACCCGGCCTGGACCCAGATCATGATGACGATGAGGAAGACCGTGTTCCACGGCGCTTCCTGCAAGAAGCGGTAGGTGTCGAAGCCGAGGCCCTTGAGCACGGCGTTCGCGAGGCCGATCTGCTCGCGCGAGGTGTCGCGGTGGTCGTAGACGAAGCGCCAGATGATCGAGGCGCCGACCAGCGAGATGGCCATCGGCAGGAAGATGAGGGCCTTGGAGAACCTCTCGAACCGGGCCCGGTCGATGAGCACGGCGTAGATCAGGCCGATCAGCGTCGCGACCGTCGGCACGAGCAGGACCCAGATCGCGGTGTTGATGAGCACCTGGATCTGCTCGTCGTTGGTGAAGATCCGCTCGTAGTTGTCGAAGCCGACCCACTCCTGGCCCAGGCGGTCCTGGAAGGAGCGCTTGATGGTGGTGAGGGCGGGGTAGAGCAGGCCGAAGCCGACCATGAGGACGGCCGGCAGCACGAAGGCGGCGGACTGGACGAGCTCGCCCTTGCGCGAGCGCAGCCGCGAGGTCAGCAGCAGGATCAGCGCGACGGCGCCGAAGAACAGGCCGATCGCGATGAGCATCTGGAGGAACTTCTCACCTGTGGACACAGGCAACTCCCGGTGGACTCGGGCCGGGAGCGGCGGCTCGGCGGCCGGGTGGACGGGGGATCAGGCTGGATGAGCCAGGGACGAGGCAGGGGCAACCACCGCGGGCCGCGGCACCCCCGCCCGCGAGGGGTGGGGCCG
>JAEZKN010000614.1 GCA_023415395.1 Actinomycetes bacterium | reverse complement strand
TGATGCGGCCCCACGTAATCACGGGCGCGCTGCAGAGGGTCGCGCCCGGGACCGCTGCACGCCTGAGAGCGCAGCGCTACCACTTCGTGCCGAGGCTGTGGTGGCCCGAGGACCGGTCCTGGGTCCTTGCCCGCGAGATCGACTCCGACGCCATTTACCTTGCCTGCTCCAGCCACATCGCAACCACAGCGGCCGCGACGCGAGCGCTGGACGCTCGCACCGTCTCACCTGAGGATCAGATCCGGGTCGAGACGTAGTCGGGCCATCCTTGTCTGCCGCATCCCGCGCGGACGCTGGCGCGACGCTCAGGCGGCGAGCGGCTGTGCCCTGCCGTCGGGTCCCAGCGCGTGGCAGGTGGCGCAGCGTGATTGCGATGCAAGCGACCTGACGCCATCCGGTGGCGGAGGTGGTGTTCTCGAACGACTTCGCCGGCCGGCGGGCATGTCCGAGGCGACCGTGGGCGACCTCGACGCGCCAGGCGTGCCGGGTGGGGCGGAACACCGACTGCTTGTCGTCCCAACCGACCGGGCGCAGCTCGACGTCGTGGTCGCTGCCGAGCCTTCGGGCCGCTGCCTCGGTGACCCCGCGGTCCACCATGACCAGCTCGAGCCGGTCGGTGACACCCTGCTCGTCCGGCGACGCGGCGCCGAGGGCACGAGACCCGTCAGCGCCGCGACAGGTCCGCCGCACCGATGAGGCCGGCCCGGTTGCCGAGGGTCGCCTTGCGGATCTCGGGGATCGGGCGGAAGCCACGACCCACGAGCTGGCCGGCGAAGGCGGTGCGCATCGGGTCGAGCAAGAGGTCCTCGGCCTCGCTGACGCCGCCGCCGACGACCACGACCTCGGGGTCGAGGATCTCGGTCAGCGACGCGACGCCCTCCCCCAGCCACCGGCCGAGCTCGGCGAGCTGTTGGGTCGCGCCGGCGTCGCCCGCGCGGGCGGCCTCGGTGATGAGCGGACCGGTGATCCGCGTCAGGTCGCCCCCCGCACGCTGGAGCATGCCCTGGGCGATCTGCGCGCCGCTGAGCGCGAGCGCCCGGGCCTCGCGGACCAGGGCCGAGCCGGAGGCGTACTGCTCGAAGCACCCGTGCTTGCCGCAGCCGCACAGGATGCCGTTGGGCACGACCCGCATGTGGCCGATCTCGGCGCCGACCCCGTTCGCCCCGCGGTAGACCTCGCCGTCGAGGACGAGTCCGCCACCCACGCCGGTGCCGACGGTGACGAGCAGCAGGTCGTCGGCGTCGTGCGCGGCGCCGTACCGGAACTCGCCCCAGGCGGCGGCGTTCGCGTCGTTCTCGATGACGACCGGCAGCTCGACGCGCTTCTCGAGCTCGCCCTTGAGGTCCTCGTTGCGCCAGGCGACGTTGGGCGCGAAGAGGACGACGGCGCGCGCCTTGTCGACGTAGCCCGCCGCCCCGACGCCGACGGTGGCGATGTCGTGGCGCGAGCGCAGGTCGGTGACGAGGCCGGCGATGGCCTCCTCGATCGCCTCGGCGTCGGTCGCCGGCGACTCGACGCGCAGCTCCTCGAGGATCGTGCCGTCCTCGTCCACCACCCCGCCGGCGATCTTGGTGCCGCCGACGTCGATCCCGCAGGCCAGGCTCATGAGTCTCCCTCCTCGGGCCAGTCGTCCCCGGACCCGTCACCGTCGTCGAGGTCGATGTGCTGGACCCGCTCCGCCTTCTCGCGCGGACCCGCGGCCGCGCCGGACAACAGGCCTGCGGCGGCGTTGAGGAACGTCGTCGCGGCGGTCGCCAGCTGCGTCTTGACCTCCGGGCTCAGCCCGCGCACGGCGTGCACGGTCCGGCAGACGGGGCAGTACGTGCACTCGGTGGCGCCGGTGGCCAGGTGCTGGTCGACCTCGCCGACCGCGTCCTTGGCCCAGTCCGACAGCGCGCCGAGGAGCTTGACCGCCTCCTCCGCGACGGACCCGACGTCCGGTTCTTCTCGGTCCCCGCTCATGTCACCTTCCAGTCTCGTCCACGGGGTCCTCGACGAACCGCACCTGCAGTTCCCCCTGTTCCACCCGGGCGCCGGCGACGCGGAAGCGTGCCAACCCGGACGGCAGCGTGAGCAGCCGACGATACGATCCCACGGTCACGACCAGATCGTCGCCATTGCGCGCCAGGTCCACGTCCGTGCGCGACACCAGCGGCAGCGCCAGGCCCAGCACCGCGCCGCCGGAGGTACGCCGCACGCGGAACGGCCCACGCCCCGTGGCCGTCGCCAGGGGGTCGGTGTCGGCATACAGGTCGCGGGCCATCTCGAGCACGGCCGCGACCCCGACCGGCTCGCGGGGCCGGTACTCCGAGCGCCACACCGGGAGCCCGGCGAAGGACTGCCCCACACGCTCGAGCACCTCGTCCTGCGCCAGCACCCAGCCGGCCCGCCAGTCGTCGGCACCCTCGGTCGGGAAGACGCGGTTGGCCACGACGCCGTCGACGCGGTAGCCGAAGAGCGACAGCGTCGTGTAGGAGCGCCGGGCCTCGGCGAGCACGACGTTCTCGGGCGTCAGCACCAGCCGGACGCTGGCGTCGTCGCCGCTGAGCAGCTCGCGGACCTCCATGAGCTCGGCGTGCAGCCGCTCGACGGCGTCGAAGACCGTGTCGCCGGGCATCGGGACGCCGGCGGCGCGGCTGAGCACCGGACGCAGCGCCTTGACCACGCGCCTCTCGACCGGGAGGACGCGGTGCATGTACCAGCCGAGCGCCTCGGGCAGGGCGAGCAGCCGCAGGGTCTCCGCGGTCGGAGCGCAGTCGACGACGATGACCTCCCAGGCACCCGAGAGGGCGTGCAGCCGCAGCTCGAGCAGCGCCAGGACCTCCTCGGCGCCCGGGATGACCGTGAGCTCCTCGGCCGCGACCGGGTCCACCCCGGCCACGTCGAGCACCGAGAGCAGGTAGCGCTGGATGTCGGCCCACGACTGCTCGAACCGCAGCTGGGCGTCGACCTGCTGCACGAACAGCTGCGGCGCGACCTCGGCCGGCTCGGCGCCGATCTGGCCGGGGTCGCAGCCGAAGGCGTCGGCCAACGAGTGCGCGGGGTCGGTCGAGAGCACGAGCGTGCGGCGGCCCTCGGCCGCGGCCAGTGCCGCGGTCCCCGCCGCGACGGTCGACTTGCCGACCCCGCCCTTGCCGGTGAAGAGCAGGATCCTCAGAGCGACTCGACCCGCTTCTTCAGTCCCTTGAGCGCGGTGTCGATCAGGATCTTCTCGCCCTTGCGCTTGAGCATGCCGATCAGCGGGATCGACACGTCGAGCGAGAGGCGGTAGGTCACCTCGGTCGAGCCGTTGCCCAGGTCGCGCAGGAGGTAGGCGCCGTCGAGGGCGCGGAGCATCTTGCCCTCGACGAGGGTCCAGGTGACCCCGTCGTACCCGTCCCAGTCGTAGGCCAGCGTGTACTCGTCCTTGATCGGGCTCACGTCCAGGGAGAAGAACACCTGCTCGGCCCACCCGTCGGGATCACCCTTGACGACCTCGGCGACCTGCACGCCCTTGGCCCACTCGGGGTAGGCCGGGAAGTCGCCGATGACTCCCATGATGTCGGCGGGAGCTGCGTCGATGACGATCGACGACTCGGTCTGCTCGGCCATCAAGGTCCCCTCACGGTGTCGGGTGGTGAGTCGGCTCGGGGCTGCGAGCGTACCCGATGGGCCGGGGGCCTCTGCGCGGCAGTTAACCACGCGGTAACGTCGGCGCGTGCGCGAGTTCTCCACCCCGCTGACGACCGACATCCCGGCCACCGGGAACCTCACCGACGACGTCGTGCTGAACGCCCGCGAGGCGGCCGACGACATCGCGTTCAGCCGCCGTGGCGCCGAGGGCTGGGAGGACGTGACCAACGCCGAGTTCCTCGCCGCGGTCAGCGCCGTCGCCAAGGGCCTCGTCGCCGCCGGCGTCGAGGTCGGCGACCGGGTCGCGCTGCTCTCCAAGACCCGCTACGAGTGGACGCTGTTCGACTACGCGATCTGGTTCGCCGGCGCGGTGACCGTGCCGATCTACGAGACGTCGTCGGCCGAGCAGATCGCCTGGATCCTCGAGGACTCCGGCACCCGTGCCGTCGTCGCCGAGGGCCCCGAGCACCTCGCCCGCGTCGCGGAGGTCCGCCCGGGGCTGGAGGACCTCAACCACGTCTGGTCCATCGACGACAACGCCGTCGGCACCCTCACCAGCCTCGGCGCGGACATCTCCGACGACGAGCTCGAGAAGCGGCGTACGTCGGCCACGCCCCTGGACCTCGCGACCCTGATCTACACCTCGGGCACCACCGGGCGCCCCAAGGGCTGCATGCTCACCCACGGCAACTTCATGTTCGAGCTCGGCGTGGCCGTCGACGAGCTCGAGCGGCTCTTCCACGAGGACAACGGCTCGACGCTGCTCTTCCTCCCGCTGGCCCACGTCTTCGCCCGGATCATCCAGATCGGCTGCGTGAAGTCGCGCACCAAGATGGGCCACACCGGCGACATCAAGCAGCTGCTCCCCGACCTCGCCGAGTTCAAGCCGACCTTCATCCTCGCGGTGCCGCGGGTGTTCGAGAAGGTCTTCAACTCCGCCTCCCAGCGCGCGACCGCCGACGGCCGCGGCAAGATCTTCGACGCCGCCGCCGAGGCGGCGATCGCCTACTCCCGCGGCATGGAGCGCGGGAAGATCCCGCTGGCGGTGCGCGCCAAGCACGCCGTGTTCGACCGGCTCGTCTACGGCAAGCTGCGCAGTGCGCTGGGCGGCAGCTGCATCTACGCCGTCTCGGGCGGTGCACCGCTGGGCGAGCGGCTCGGCCACTTCTACCGCGGCATCGGCCTGGTCGTGCTCGAGGGCTACGGCCTCACCGAGACCACGGCGGCCCTCACCGCGAACCGCCCGGACGCGATCAAGGTCGGCACCGTCGGCCAGCCGCTGCCCGGCACGGCGGTGCGGGTGGCCGCCGACGGCGAGCTGCTCTTCCGGGGCGGCCAGGTCTTCGCCGGCTACTGGCGCCACGAGGAGG
>JAEZKN010000601.1 GCA_023415395.1 Actinomycetes bacterium | reverse complement strand
CCTCGCACCCGCCGCACCCGCACCCGTCCCAGCCCCGGCAGCCCCGGCGGCCGCGGCACCGGCGCGGATCGAGCTCGACGAGCTCCTGCTGCACGTCCTGCGCGACGGCGGGTCGGACCTCCACCTGACCGCCGGGGCTCCCCCGACCGTGCGCGTCCGGGGGGAGATGGCGGCGATCGCGGGTCACCCCGACCTGTCCGCCGAGCAGCTGCGGGCGGCGCTCTACGGCGTGATGACCGAGCGTCAGCGCAAGGTGTTCGAGGAGGAGCTCGAGCTCGACTTCGCCTACGAGGTCCCCGGGCACGCCCGCTTCCGCGTCAACGTCTTCCAGCAGCGCGAGGCGCTGGGCGCCGTCATGCGGCTGATCCCGTGGGAGATCGTGCCGCTCGAGGACCTCGGCATGCCCGAGGCCGTCGGGCGCTTCACCACCCTCAAGCGCGGCCTGGTGCTCGTCACCGGCCCCACCGGCTCCGGCAAGTCGACCACGCTCGCCGCCGTGATCGACCGCATCAACCGCACCCGACGCGGCCACATCGTCACGATCGAGGACCCGATCGAGTTCCTGCACGAGCACCGTGGCTGCATCGTGAACCAGCGCGAGGTCGGCAACGACACCCACGCGTTCCGCACCGCACTCAAGCACGTGCTGCGCCAGGACCCGGACGTGATCCTGGTCGGCGAGCTCCGCGACCTGGAGACGATCTCGGTCGCGCTGACCGCCGCCGAGACCGGCCACCTCGTGCTCGCCACGCTGCACACGCAGTCCGCCCAGGACACCATCACGCGCGTGGTCGACGTCTTCCCGGCCGACCAGCAGCAGCAGGTGCGGACCCAGCTCGCCGCCGCCCTGCAGGGCGTGCTCTGCCAGACCCTGGTGCCCACCGTCGACGGCGCCGGCCGGGTCGCGGCCGTCGAGGTGATGGTCTGCAACCCCGGGATCCGGGCGATGATCCGCGACGACAAGCTCCAGCAGATCCAGGGCGCCCTGCAGGCCGGCGCCCGCGACGGCATGCAGACCCTCAACGGCCACCTCGCCGGGCTGGTCCACACCGGGCGGATCACCTACGAGGCCGGCCTCGAGCACTGCACCGACCGCAACGACTTCGAGACGCTGGTCGGCTCGAACGTCACCCGCGCGACCACCCGGTGGCAGTGACCATGTCCGGTGCGACGCAGTACGCCTACAAGGTCCGCGACGCCCGCGGCAAGCTCACCGAGGGCAAGGTCGAGGCCGCCTCGGAGGCCGCCGTGGCCGAGCGGCTCCGCGCGATGGGCTACGTGCCGCTCGAGGTGCGCCCGGCGAACGTGGGCATGCAGCGCGAGATCCACCTCGGTCTGAAGAAGCGGGTGCGGACCAAGGACCTCGCGATCTTCGCCCGCCAGTTCGCGACGATGATCGACGCCGGCCTGACCATGCTGCGCGCGCTCACGATCATGAGCGAGCAGGTGGAGAACCCCGAGCTGCGCCGGGTCCTGCGCGGGGTGAAGGCCGACGTCGAGGCCGGCAACAGCCTGTCCTCGGCGTTCGCCCGGGAGCCCGGGGTCTTCCCGCCCTTGATGATCAGCATGGTCCGGGCGGGCGAGGCCGGCGGCTTCCTCGACACCTCGATGCGCCAGATCGCCGACAACTTCGAGGCGGACGTGAAGCTGCGCGCCAAGATCAAGGCCGCGCTCACCTACCCCGCCGTCGTCTTCGTCCTCGCGATCGTCATGTGCATCGCGATGCTCGTCTTCGTCGTCCCGGTCTTCGAGAAGATGTTCGCCGACCTCGGCGGCACGCTGCCCCTGCCCACCCGGGTCCTCGTCTTCCTCTCCCAGGCCCTGCGCTACCTGCTGCCGGTCCTGGTCGTGGCGCTGGCCGCGGCGGTGTGGGCCTGGCGCAAGTACGGCCGGACGGCGCGGGTGCGCAACGTCGTCGACCCCCTCAAGCTGCGCCTGCCGGTCTTCGGCGACCTCTTCCAGAAGCTCGCGCTCGCGCGGTTCGCGCGCAACCTCAGCACGCTGCTCGGCTCGGGCGTCCCGATCCTCCAGTCGCTGGACATCGTCGGGGAGACCTCGGGCTCGGTCGTCATCACCCGGGCCCTCGAGGACGTGCGCGACTCCGTGCGACGCGGGGAGTCCGTGGCCGGGCCGCTCGCGGAGCACGCGGTCTTCCCGCCGATGGTCGTGCAGATGATCGCCTCGGGCGAGGAGTCGGGCGCCGTGGACCAGATGCTCGCCAAGATCGCCGAGTTCTACGACGCCGAGGTCGAGACCACGACCGAGTCGCTGACGGCGCTGATCGAGCCGCTGATGATCGCCTTCCTCGGCGGCATCGTGGGGTCGATGATCATCGCCCTCTACATGCCGATGTTCAAGATCTTCGACATGATCGAGTGACGCATGACGGCCTCTCGGGAGAAGGACGCGCGCGACGCCGGGATGACCTTGATCGAGGTCGTCGTGGCGATCGGCCTGTTCGCCGTGATGAGCACCGCGGTGCTCTCGGTGCTCGGGTCCTCGATCGTGACCGCGCGCGACGACAAGAGCCGGATCGCGGCGATCAACCTCGCGGTCCGCGAGATGGAGATCGTGCGCGACACCTTCAGCTCGGTCACCCGCGGACCCGACCAGGTCGCGGAGAACCGGGTGGTGAACCCGCACCCGCTCCCGGGCGGCGCGCCGGGTGAGCCGCTGGTCGTCGACGGCATCCCCTACACCGTCGTCCGCGAGGCCCAGTGGCAGCCGGTCGGCAGCGAGGCGGAGGGCTCGGCGTGCGACGACGGCACGTCGACGGAGCTGGCCTACCTCCACGTGAAGGTGATGGTCTCCTGGCCCGACCTCGGCGACCGCCGGCCGGTCACGATCGACACCGTCATGACGCCCCCGAAGGGCACCTACTCCTCCGAGCTCAGCCACATCGGGCTCAAGGTCGTCGGCGCGGACGGCGCGGGCCGCGGTGGCGTGCTCGTCACCGCGACGTCGAGCACCGGACAGGTGAAGACCGGGACGACGGCGTCCGGCGACGCGCCGCTCTACGCCGGACGGGGCTGCGTGCTGCTCGCGCACCTGCCCGCCGGGGACTGGAAGGTCACCGCGAGCAGCCCGGGGTTCGTCGACCCCGCCGGCCGCTCCACCACGACCGTCGACGTGCACCTCGTGCCCGGGCAGCTGTGGCGCGGCTCGGTGGACTACGACGCCGCCGCCACCATCGTCGCGACGCTCCCGGCCCCGGAGGGCTACACCCTGCCGCCCGCGATCGCCGGGATGCCGCTCACCCTCGCCAACTCCGGCATCCAGCCCATCGGCGCCCGGACCGTCGCCGGGACCGGCTCCACCCGCACGCTCAGCACCCTGTGGCCCTACACGAGCGGCTACGACGTCTGGGCCGGCGGCTGCGAGGACGGCACCTCCTCGAGCCTGGTCGCGGTCTCCCCCGGTCGCACCACCGCCGCCACCGTGCCCTGGGGCAAGGTCGAGGTGCGGGCCGCACCGGGCACGTCCGTCACCGCCGTGCATGCGGCGGACCGGCTCTGCACGAGCGCGACGTCGGTCTCCCTGGGCGCCACCGTCACCGAGGTCCTCGAGCCCACCGAGGAGCCGACCAGCCTGCCGACCGGGTCGCCGACCTCGTCGCCCAGTGGCTCGCCCACTGGCTCGCCCAGTGCCTCACCCAGCGGGTCGCCGTCCGGCGAGCCCTCGGAGGAGCCCAGCGAGGAGCCCACCGAGGAGCCGGCACCGGGCGGCGTGCTGCGGGTGCTGCTCCCCTACGGCGCCTGGAAGATCAACGGCCAGGTCGTCCTGGTCGGCACCGGCACGACGGTGGTGCAGCTGTGACCGGCGACCGCAGCGCCGAGCGCCGCGACGCCGGGATGAGCGTCGTCGAGATGGTCGTCGCGGCCGGCCTGGTCGTCGTGCTCGGCACGATGATCATGACGGTCGCGATCCTCGGCATCCGGACGTCGGCCGGCCTCGAGGTGCGGCTCGACAACTCCGTCCAGGGCGAGCTGGGCATCGCGGCGACCGGCAAGGTGCTCCGCACCGCCGTGCTCCCGGCCCAGCTCGACGACCAGGCCTGCGACAGCTGCGCCGACACCGCGATCGTGCAGGCCTCCAGCACCCGGGTCACGTTCTACGCGAACATCGACAACAGCGGCGGCGGCCCGAGCCTGGTGACCGTCGAGGCCCTCCCCGACCCGCACCACGGCGGCACGGGCATGCTCCGGCAGACCCGCGTGCCGCCGACGCCGCTGCCCGGCGGCAAGTACGAGTTCTGTGACCCCGCCCAGGCCTCGTGCGCGACCGAGCGGCGGGTCCTGGCCCGTGGCCTGGTCTGGCCGACGGCGCGGCTGTTCACCTACTACGACTTCGACGGCGGTCCGATCGCCGGCACCACGGTCGCCGGGACCGACCTGCCCAGCATCTCCAGCGTCGACGTGAGCATCACCGTCCAGACCGTGCCCGGCCGGGCCGAGTACCCCACCACCACGACGGTCCAGCGGATCCGCCTGCCGAACGCCGACCTCAACGTGATCGTGGAGCCGTCATGAAGAACAAGGACGAGGGGTCCGCGCTCCTGCTCGTGCTCGGCGCGATGACCGTCGCGATGATCATCGCGAGCGTCGCGCTCAACCACGGCCTCGCGACCATGGACAAGGCGCGCCAGTCGGTGGCGTGGAACGAGGCGTTCGCGGCCGCCGAGGCCGGCGTCGACGACTTCCTCGCCCGGCTGAACGCCGACGACAACTACTGGCTCTACGTCGACTGCGAGAACCCCGCCCTCCAGGGCCCCGCCGCGCCGCCGAACAGCTGCGGCTGGGGCGCCTCGACGGCGCCCGGGTGGGCGGACGTGCCGGGGTCGCTGCGCGGGGAGTTCCACTACGACGTCGACATCACCCAGACCCACGTCGACGGCACGATCGACCTGGTGTCGACGGGCCGGGTCGTCGCCGGTGACGACCACGCCACCCGCAGCATCTCGGTGACCCTGCGGCGCGAGGGCTTCGGCGAGTTCCTCTACTACACGACCTACGAGACCAAGGACCCCGCCGACTACGCCAACCCCGTCGACAAGTACCCGCGGTGCGCGAAGTACTTCTGGGCCGGGCGCAAGACCTCCGAGTGCGAGGACATCACCTTCATCGGCGGCGACAAGCTCAACGGGCCGATCCACTCCAACGACTCGATCCTCATGACCGACGCCACCAGCGGGACCTACGCCGGCAAGGGACCGTGGTTCACCGGCACCGTGACCACGTCACTGCCGGCCTGCAAGCCGGTCAACGGCGTGCCGCAGCCCAGGACCAAGTGCTACCGCTCCGGGACGAGCGGCGGCGGGCACCCGACGTTCTCGCAGGGCATCACCTACCGCAACGAGCTCGAGCTCCCGGGGACCATCGGCGACCTGCGCCAGTTCGTGACCCCGGGCCCGGACGCGCCGGCGGTGCTCGGCTGCCTCTACACCGGGCCGACGCGCATCCAGTTCCTCGACCCGCCGACCGCGTCGAGCCCGGCGCAGATGAAGGTCTGGAGCCCCTGGTCGAAGACCGGGCTCAACCCCGGGTGCGGCAACGCGGCCGGCACCTGGCCGCAGACGCTGCCCGTCCCGGCCAACAACCTGATCATGGTGCAGAACGTGCCGGCCTCGCAGTCGCAGCCGGCCGCCGGCGCCCCCTGCGCGAGCGGCTCGATCGGCGGCTTCCCCCACGCCGACGACTACAACCAGACCCTCGCGGAGTTCTCCTGCCGCAACGGCACGGCCTACGTCGACGGGGTGCTGCGCGGCCGGGTCACGATCTCCGCGGAGAACAACGTCGTGATCACCGGCCACCTGACCTACGAGGGCGGCGACAACGGCACCGACGCGCTCGGGCTGATCGCCGAGAACTCCGTGCAGATCTACCACCCGGTCTCGAAGTCGTGCGACCAGTACTCCGGTGAGTGGGTCTGGAACTCCCGCAAGCGGCAGTACGAGTGGGTGCAGGGCCCGTGCGTGAAGTGGGTGCGCGGGACGAGCAACCTCAGCGGCTCGGTGACCAGCCCGAACGTCGACGCCGCGATCCTCAGCCTGCAGCACAGCTTCGAGGTCCAGCAGTACGACGTCGGCAGCAACCTCGGCACGATCCACCTCTACGGCACGATCGCCCAGCGCTTCCGCGGCCCGGTCGGCCAGGGCAGCAGCGGCTACCTCAAGAACTACAACTACGACACCCGGCTGCGCTACGCGCCGCCGCCGTACTTCCTGGACCCGGTGCGTGCGACGTGGGGCCAGAAGACCTTCGGCGAGGTCCGACCGCGCTACGGCGACTGAGGTCACACGAAAACGTCTGGTCCACCCCTCAAGTCCCGCCCTCCCACCGACCGACATTCCTCGCGGTAACACCCCCAGCACGACCACCCCCCTACAGGAGAAACCCATGCTTGCTCGGATGCAGAAGTCCCTGAAGGAGAAGGACCAGGGCTTCACCCTGATCGAGCTCCTCGTCGTCATCGTGATCATCGGCATCCTCGCCGCGATCGCCATCCCCGTCTTCCTCAGCCAGCGCGAGAAGGGCGTCCAGGCCGGCATCAAGTCGGCCGTCAAGGCGATGGCCACCGCGCAGGAGACCTACTACGTCGACGAAGCCGCCTACGTCGACTACCCCAGCGACGAGGCCGAGGCTCTCGGCGTGAAGATCACGAGCGGCAACGCTCTCAAGGTCGTCAAGTCCGACACCGCGTTCTGCATCGTGGGCGTCGGCAAGGGCACCGATGCCGAGTACTTCTACGACAGCGCGACGGGCGCC
>JAEZKN010000593.1 GCA_023415395.1 Actinomycetes bacterium | reverse complement strand
GATCCAGGAGGGCAACCTCGGCCTGATCCGCGCGGTCGAGAAGTTCGACTACACCAAGGGCTACAAGTTCTCGACGTACGCCACGTGGTGGATCCGCCAGGCGATCACCCGCGCGATGGCCGACCAGGCCCGCACCATCCGCATCCCCGTGCACATGGTCGAGGTCATCAACAAGCTCGCCCGTGTGCAGCGCCAGATGCTGCAGGACCTGGGTCGCGAGCCCACCCCGGAGGAGCTCGCCAAGGAGCTCGACATGACCCCCGAGAAGGTCATCGAGGTCCAGAAGTACGGCCGCGAGCCGATCTCGCTGCACACGCCGCTGGGCGAGGACGGCGACTCGGAGTTCGGTGACCTCATCGAGGACTCCGAGGCGATCGTGCCGGCCGACGCGGTGTCGTTCACCCTGCTGCAGGAGCAGCTGCACGCCGTGCTCGACACGCTCTCCGAGCGCGAGGCAGGCGTGGTGTCGATGCGCTTCGGCCTCACCGACGGCCAGCCCAAGACCCTCGACGAGATCGGCAAGGTCTACGGCGTGACCCGCGAGCGGATCCGCCAGATCGAGTCCAAGACGATGTCCAAGCTGCGTCACCCGGCGCGCTCCCAGGTGCTGCGCGACTACCTGGACTGACAGGACGTGGCGTGACGGGCCGTGCCGCGCAGCTGCGCGGTGCGGCCCGTCATGGCGCTGGGCTCAGTCCAGGTAGTCGCGGAGGACCTGCGAGCGCGACGGGTGCCGCAGCTTCGACATGGTCTTCGACTCGATCTGGCGGATGCGCTCGCGCGTGACGCCGTAGACCTTGCCGATCTCGTCGAGCGTCTTGGGCTGGCCGTCGGTGAGGCCGAACCGCATGCTGACCACGCCCGCCTCGCGCTCCGACAGCGTGTCGAGGACCGCGTGCAGCTGCTCCTGGAGCAGCGTGAACGACACGGCGTCGGCCGGGACGATCGCCTCGGAGTCCTCGATGAGGTCACCGAACTCCGAGTCGCCGTCCTCGCCGAGCGGGGTGTGCAGCGAGATCGGCTCGCGGCCGTACTTCTGGACCTCGATGACCTTCTCCGGGGTCATGTCGAGCTCCTTGGCAAGCTCCTCCGGGGTGGGCTCGCGACCCAGGTCCTGGAGCATCTGGCGCTGGACGCGGGCCAGCTTGTTGATGACCTCGACCATGTGCACCGGGATGCGGATGGTGCGGGCCTGGTCGGCCATGGCGCGGGTGATCGCCTGGCGGATCCACCAGGTCGCGTAGGTCGAGAACTTGTAGCCCTTGGTGTAGTCGAACTTCTCGACCGCGCGGATCAGACCGAGGTTGCCCTCCTGGATCAGGTCCAAGAAGAGCATGCCCCGGCCGGTGTAGCGCTTGGCCAGCGAGACGACCAGGCGGAGGTTGGCCTCGAGCAGGTGGTTCTTGGCGCGGCGACCGTCCTCCGCGATCCACTCGAGCTCCTCGAGCGTCTTGGGCGAGATCTTGCCGCCCTTGGCGAGCTTCTCCTCGGAGAAGAGGCCGGCCTCGATCCGCTTGGCGAGCTCGACCTCCATCTCGGCGTTGAGCAGCGGGACCTTGCCGATCTGCTTGAGGTAGTCCTTGACCGGGTCGGCGGTCGCACCGGCGACCATGACCTGCTGCTCGGGCTCGTCGGTGTCGTCGGCGGCGGAGACGACGAAGGCGGCGTCCTTCTCGTCCTCCTCGATCGTCGGGTCGGCCTTGACGTCCTTCTCGAACTGCTCGTCCGGGATGTCCGGCAGGACCTTCTTGCCGTCGGGGCCGATGACGACTTCCGCCTCGACCGGGGTCGCCTCGGGCTCGTCGCCCTTCGCGGCCGCCTTCTTCGCCGGAGCCGCCTTCTTCGCCGCCGGAGCGGCGGCCTTCTTGGCGGCGGCCTTCTTGGTCGCGGTCTTCGCGGTCGTCGTCTGCCGCGCGGAGGTCGCTGCGACAGCACGGCTGGTCGCGGGGATCTGGACGTGGATGCCCAGCGCACTCAGGTGCGCGAGCAGGGCCTTGAGGTGGCGCGGCTCGACCGCGGCGTCCTCACTGGCCTGCCGGACCTCCTCGGGGGTGATGCTGCCGGCGGGGGCACCTCGTTCGATGAGGGCCACGACGGCAGGGTGCGTGAGCACCTCGGCAGGAAGCATCTTGCGCGCGTTCGAGGACACGAACACCTCTCGTGAAACGACGGTCGAACCTGATCAAGGGCGCGGCCCGTCCCGGTGTCGTCAAGAGCCGCGACACTCATTCTGCCACGGGGACCCTGAGATCCCAGCAATCCCCCTGAACTGCGTTCGTCGTGGGCCCGGACCGGTCTAGCCGGTGGCCTTCCCGGTGGCCTTCGCGGCGGCCTTCTGCTGCTTCTTGTAGTCCCGCACCTTCTGCAGCGAGGCGTCGTCGACCACGTCCGCGACCGACCGGTAGCCCTCCTCGGCGTAGGCCCCCACCGCGGCCTCCCAGCCCGTGGGTCGTACGCCGAGCTGCTTGGCCAGCAGCGCGACGAAGATCTGGGCCTTCTGCTTGCCGAACCCCGGGAGGGCCTGCATCCGCTTCATCAGGTCGCGGCCGTCGGCCGCCTCGGTCCAGATCCGGTCGGCGTGGCCGTCGTACTCGTCGGCGACGATCCGGGCCAGCTCCTGCAGACGGGCGGCCATCGACCCCGGGAACCGGTGGATGGCCGGCGGCGTGCTGCACAGCTCGGCGAACGCGGCCGGGTCGGCGGTGGCGATGCGCGCCGGGTCGAGCGTGCCGAAGCGGTCCAGCACCTTGGCCGGGCCGCGGAACGCGTGCTCCATGGGGTACTGCTGGTCGAGCATCATCCCGACGAGAAGGGCGAACGGGTCGTCGGTCAGGACCTGGTCGGCAGCGGCGTCGCCGGTGATGTGGATGGCCATGCCCCCATCCTGCCGCAGCCTGGCCAGACCCCCACGGGCTCCCGCGGGTCGCACGGGCTCCCGGATGGGGAGCGCTCCCCATCTTCGGTCGATCGGCCCTCCCCGATGCGGGGGTCGTTAGGGTCCGCCCACTATTTTGGAGGGGACCTCCCACCACCTCCACGCGAACGGAACGTTCTTGCTGCTGCTGATCTCCGCCCTCCTCGCGACGGCGGCGATCGCTCCGTGGATGCTCCTGCGGCTGGGTCGCCGTGGCTTCCTCGTGGCGGCCGCGGTCCCGCTCGCCGGCACCGTCTGGGTGGCCGCGCAGGGCCCCGCCGTGGCCGACGGCGAGGTGCGGGTCGAGTCCTACCGGTGGATCGGCTCCATCGGGATGGACCTGGCCTTCGCGATGGGCACGCTCCAGTGGGTCCTCGCCCTCATCGTCCTGGGCATCGGCAGCCTGGTCCTCGCCTACTGCCGGTGGTACTTCCGCGACACCAGCGCCGGGCTCCCCCGCTTCGCGGGCGTCCTCCTGGCCTTCGTGGCCGCGATGCTCGGCCTGGTCCTGGCCGACGACCTGCTCGTGCTCTACGTGTTCTGGGAGCTCACGACCGTCTTCTCGTTCCTGCTCATCGGCCACGACCCGGCCCGGCGGGCCAGCCGCCAGGCCGCCATCCAGGCGCTGGTGGTCACGACCCTCGGCGGCCTGGCCATGCTCGTCGGCGCCATCGTGCTGGGCCAGCAGGCGGGCACGCACCGGATCACCGCGATCCTCGCCGACCCGCCCTCCGGCACCGCCGTCACGGTGGCGGTCCTCCTCCTGCTGGTCGGCGCGATCAGCAAGTCGGCCCTGGTGCCGTTCCACTTCTGGCTCCCGGCCGCGATGGCCGCGCCGACGCCGGTCAGCGCCTACCTGCACGCCGCGTCCATGGTCAAGGCGGGCGTCTACCTCGTCGCCCTGCTCGCCCCCGCCTTCGCCGGTGTGCCCGGCTGGCGCGCCGTGCTCCTCGGCCTGGGCCTGGCCACCATGCTGCTCGGCGGGCTGCGCGCCCTGCGCCAGACCGACCTCAAGCTGCTGCTCGCGTACGGGACCGTCAGCCAGCTGGGCTTCCTCGTGCTCGTGCTCGGGGTCGGCACCCGCAGCGCCCTGCTCGCCGGGCTCGGCCTGCTCATCGCCCACGCGCTGTTCAAGGCCACGCTCTTCCTCGTCGTCGGCATCGTCGACCGCAGCGCCGGCACCCGCGACCTGCGGCACCTCAGCGGCCTGGCCCGCCGGATGCCCGTGCTCGCCGTGACCGCGACGCTCGCCGCCGCCTCCATGGCCGGCGTCCCGCCGCTCCTGGGGTACGCCGCCAAGGAGAGCGTCCTGGTCGCGCTGCTCGACGTCGCCGAGAAGGGCGACGGCACCGGCCTGGCCGGGGCCGGCGGCTGGCTCGTCGTGGTGGGCGTCGTGCTGGGGTCGGTGCTGACCGCGGCGTACTCGGCGCGCTTCCTGTGGGGTGCGTTCGGGCGCCGCGACCTCGAGGCGGAGCCGGAGCTGAAGCCCGTGCCGACAGCCTTCCTCCTGCCGCCGGCGCTGCTCGCCGGCCTGTCCCTGGCCCTGGGCTTCCTCGGCGCGCCGCTCACCGAGCTGCTCTCCCCCTGGACCGACACGGTCCCGGCCGGCGCCCACGAGCCGGAGCTGACCCTGTGGCACGGCGTCGGCCTGCCGCTGGCGCTCACGGCGCTGAGCCTCGCCATCGGGGCGGCGCTCTTCCTCGCCCGTGACCGGGTCGCGCTGATCCAGGCCGGGCTCTCCCACGACTACAGCCTCGAACGGGCCTACCGAGCCGGCATGCGGATGCTCGACCGCACCGCCGTCGAGGTCACCGGCGTCGTGCAGCGCGGCTCCGCGGCCGCGTACCTCGGCATCGTGCTGGTCGTGCTCGTCCTCGGGGCCGGCGCGGTCATGCTGACCGGGCTCGGCGACGTGCAGGTCCGCGCGTGGGACACGCCCGCGCAGCCGGTGGTCGGGGTGGTCGTGGCGATCGCGGCGCTGATGACGACCCGGTCCCGCCGGCGGATCCGCGCCGTCCTGCTCGTCGGCGCCACCGGCTACGGCACCGCGATCCTCTTCGTCCTCCAGGGCGCACCCGACCTGGCGCTCACCCAGGTGCTGGTCGAGACCCTGACCGTCGTCGTCTTCGTCCTCGCCCTGCGCCGGATGCCGCAGTTCTTCACCGACCGACCGCTGAGCCGGCAGCGCTACTGGCGGGTGGCACTGGGCGTCGCCGTCGCGGTCGCGACCGCGGGCTTCCTGCTCGTCGCCGGAGCGGCGCGCACGGCCGAGCCGGTCTCGGCCGCGCTGCCCCAGGAGGCGGTCGACTACGGCGGCGGCAAGAACATCGTCAACGTGATCCTCGTCGACACCCGCGCCTGGGACACGCTCGGCGAGATCGCCGTGCTCGTCGCCGCCGCGACCGGCGTGGCCAGCCTGATCTTCATCAACGCGCGCGGGGCGCAGATCCGCCGCGTGCACGAGATCCCCTACCCCGCGGCCGTCACCAAGCTGAGCACCCGCCCCGGCCGGCGCGCGTGGCTGCCCGGGTCGCGCACCCTGCCGCCGGAGAAGCGCTCGATCATCTTCGAGGTCATCACCCGGCTGCTGTTCCACACGCTGATCGTCATCTCGATCTACCTGCTCGTGGCCGGGCACAACCTGCCCGGTGGCGGCTTCGCCGCCGGCATGATGACCGGGCTCGCCCTGGTCGTGCGCTACCTCGTCGGCGGCCGCTACGAGCTCGACGAGGCCGCGCCGGTCGACGCCGGGCGCCTGATCGGCGCCGGTCTCGCCATCGCCGCGCTGTCCGCCCTGCTGCCGCTGGCCTTCGGCGGTGCCGTCCTGCAGTCCGCGGTCGTCGACGTGCACCTGCCCGGCCTGGGCGACCTGCACCTGGTCTCCTCGGCGGTCTTCGACGTCGGGGTCTACCTCGTGGTCGTCGGCCTCGTCCTGGACCTGCTGCGCGCCCTCGGCTCCCAGATCGACCGCCAGATCCTGCGTGACCAGCGCGAGGCCGCGGAGGTGCCGTCGTCGTGACCGTGAACCTGACCCTCGTCCTGACCGCCGCCGTGCTCCTGGGCTGCGGCGTCTACCTCGTCCTCGAGCGCAGCCTGTCGCGCGTGCTGGTCGGCCTGGTCATGGTCGGCAACGGCGTCAGCCTGGCCTTCATGGTCGCCGCCGGTCCCCGGGGCCGGGCGCCCATCGTCGGCGAGGACGGCGACACCTCCGGCCTGGCCGACCCGCTGCCCCAGGCGATGGTGCTGACCGCGATCGTCATCACGCTGGCCACGACGGCGTTCGTGCTGGCCATGGCCTACCGCAGCTGGCAGCTCAACGGCCACGACGACGTCCAGGACGACCTCGAGGACGCCACGATCCGGCGCCTCGCCGAGTCCGACGTCACCTCCGAGGCCTACGTCGCCGCCACCGACGACCCGGCGGACCCCGACGACCCCGACGACCCCGACCTCGGCCCCGACCTCGACCCGGACGCCGGGCGTCCCGAGGAGGTGCACACGTGAGCAACCTGGTGACGCTCCCGGTCCTGCTGCCCATCCTCGGTGCCGGCGCCTCGCTGGCGCTGGTCCACCACCCGCGCCTCCAGCGCTGGCTCAGCCTCTCGGTGCTCGCGTCCATCGTGGCGATCGCCGCCGTGCTGCTGGTGCAGGCCGACCGCAACGGGCCGCAGACGGTGTGGGTCGGCGGCTGGCCCGAGACCCTCGGCATCGTGCTCGTCGCCGACCGCCTGGCCGCGCTGATGCTCCTGGTCAGCGCGCTCGTCACCCTCGCCGTCCTCGCCTACTCGGTCGGGCAGGGCATGACCGAGGACGAGGAGGGCGCCCCGCTCTCGGTCTACCACCCCACGTTCCTCGTGCTCGTGGCCGGCGTCGCGAACGCCTTCCTGGCCGGCGACCTGTTCAACCTGTTCGTCAGCTTCGAGATGCTGCTCTTCGCCAGCTACGTCCTGCTGACGCTCGGCGGCACCGCCACCCGGATCCGCGCGGGCACGATCTACGTCCTGGTCAACCTGCTCTCCTCCACGCTCTTCCTCATCAGCCTGGCGGTCGTGTACGCCGCGACCGGCACGCTCACGCTGGCCCACCTCGCCCAGCGCCTGGCCGAGCTGCCCGACCACGTGACGCTGATGATCCAGCTCCTGCTGCTGACGACGTTCGCGATCAAGGCCGCGGTCTTCCCCCTGTCGTTCTGGCTGCCCGACAGCTATCCCACGGCGCCCGCGCCGGTCACCGCGGTCTTCGCCGGCCTGCTCACCAAGGTCGGCGTCTACGCGATCCTGCGCGTCCAGACCCTGCTCTTCCCCGACAGCCCGTTGACCGACCTCCTGCTGTGGGCGGCGCTGCTCACGATGATCGTCGGCATCCTCGGCGCGGTGGCGCAGTCCGACATCAAGCGCATGCTGTCGTTCACGCTGGTCAGCCACATCGGCTACCTCGTCCTGGGCATCGCGCTGAGCACCCGGGCCGGCCTGTCCGGCACGATCTTCTACGTCGTCCACCACATCACCATCCAGACCGCGCTGTTCCTGGTCGTCGGCCTGGTCGAGCGCCGCACCGGCAGCACGTCGCTGCTGCGGATGGGCGGCCTGGCGCGCATCGCCCCGCTCCTGGGCGTGCTGTTCTTCGTGCCCGCCATGAACCTCGCCGGGATCCCGCCGTTCTCCGGCTTCATCGGCAAGGTCGGGCTGCTCCAGGCCGCGCAACTGGAGGGCGGGCCCCTGGCCTGGGCCCTGATCGTCGGCGGCGTGCTGACCAGCCTGCTCACGCTCTACGCCGTCGCCAAGACCTGGGCGGTCGCGTTCTGGCGCACGCCGGCCGAGGCGCACGAGGCGCTCGAGAGCATCGGCGGCGAGTCCGAGGCGCTCCCCGGGCACGACGCCCACCCGGTGCGCGCGCACCGCGGTCACCTCCACACCGCGGGTGGCGCGGTGGCGGTCGAGGACGTCGAGGAGGCGCGACGTCTGGGCGACGACGACCAGCCCGACCGCGACTTCCACAGCCTCATCGAGGCCGGCGAGGACACCAAGACGCTCCCCGCGGGCATGCTCGCCCCCACCGCGTCCCTGGTGACCCTGAGCGTGGCCCTCACCCTCGTCGCGGGTCCGCTGTTCGCCTACTGCGACCGCGCGGCCGCCGACCTGCTGGACACCCGGCCCTACCACTCCGCGGTCCTGACCGAGGAGGCCCCGTGAGCCCCGTCGTGCGGACCCGGAGCGACGGGTCCAGCCGCCCGGTCCGCCACCGCGCCGTGCAGCCGGCGTCGGTCGCGGCTCTCACCGTCGTCTGGACGGCCCTCTGGGGCGACCTCACGCTGCTGGTCGTCCTCTCCGGCGCGCTGCTCGCGGTGGCGGTGTCCCTGGCCTTCCCCCTGCCGCCGGTGCAGCTGACCTCCCGCATCCGGCCCCTCCTCCTGCTCGCCCTGGCGGTCCGCTTCGTCCTCGACGTCGCCCGCGCGAGCCTGCACGTCACCCAGGTCATCCTGCGCCGGCGCCCGGTGCGCAACGCCGTGGTCGCCGTCGACCTCGAGAGCGACTCCGACTTCGTGCTCACGGCAGTGGCGGCGATGCTCTCGCTGGTGCCGGGCTCGGTCGTCGTCGAGGCGCGCCGCTCGACGCGGACGTTGTTCCTGCACGTGCTGGACGTGCCCGACCGCGACAGCGCGGAGGACTTCCGCCGATCGGCGCTGGCCCTCGAGCGACGCCTGCTGGCGGCGTTCCCCCAGCGCGCCGCGGAGGAGAGCCGATGAACCTCGTCCTGATCCTCTCCTCGATCGTCCTCGCCGTCGCCGCCGTGCTGCTGGTGGTGCGGATGACGATCGGGCCCTCGATCCTCGACCGCAGCGTCGCCCTCGACGGCATCGTGGCGATCACCGTGTGCGCCGTCGCGCTGTACGCCGCCCGCACGGACACCACCTACGCGCTGCCCGTGCTGCTGGTGCTCTCCAGCGTCGGGTTCGTGGGTGCGGTCGCCATCGCCCGCTATGCCAGCCGCGTCGACGACGTCGACGCCGAGGAGGACGACGCCGACGACCGGGCCGACCGGGCCGACCGGGGCACGACCCGCGGCTCCCGGGGAGGTGACACGCGATGAGCTGGAGCTCCCTCGCCGACGTCGCCGCGGCCGCCTGCCTGGTCGCCGGCTCGCTGCTGACCCTCGTCGCCGCGGTCGGCGTGCTGCGGCTGCCCGACCTGCTCAGCCGGATGCACGCGGTGACCAAGCCCCAGGTCCTCGGCACGCTGCTGGTCGTGACCGGCCTCGCCCTGCGGCTGCGCGAGCCCGCGGTGCTCGGACTGCTCCTGCTCGTCGCGGTCCTCCAGATGGCGACGACGGTCGTGGCCAGCCACATGGTCGGCCGCGCGTCGTTCCGGGCCGGCCAGGTGCGCACCGACCTCCTGGTGGTCGACGAGCTCAGCAGCGAGCTCGACCACGAGGAGCCCCGCGGAGCCCCGTAGCCCGGCGGACGGTGCCGCGGAGCCGGTGCAGGGGAGGCCGGTCAGTCGGCCTTGACCGCGAGCACCGGGCAGTGCGCGTCGAGCAGCACCCGCTGGGCGTTGCTGCCCAGGATCAGCTTGCCGACCGGCGACCGCCGGCGCAGGCCGATCACGATCAGCTCGGCGTCGTTGGCCTCGGCGATGCTGATGAGGTCCTCGGCCGGCTCGAAGCCGCGCACGAGCTGGCGCAGGTCGAAGGGCACGCCGGCGCTCTCGAGCCGTGCGCGCACCGCCTCCATGTCGCGGTCGGCCTGGGTCGAGGCGTTGTTGTCGAACTCGCTGCCGCCGCGGTGGGAGTTGACCACGACGAGCTTGGCGTCGCGCAGCCTGGCCTCGTCGATCGCCGCGGCGAGAGCCGCCTCGCCCTCCGACTTGGGTACGTACCCCACGACGACGGTTCCCATCGATGCCTCCCGGTCGGTCTCAGACGAGTGCTGCGGATGTCCGGCACGCTATCGGATCGCGGTGCGGACAGCAGCCTGTGGATGGTCCCTACCCGCTTCTGCCCGAACGGGAACGCTGGATCCATGACCGACACGATCGCGGCCGGCACCCCGGTCACCACCGCAGGCGCCGCCGCGGGTCCCGAGGGCATCACCGAGCCGGTCCCCCGGGCGCTCGCCACGCTGCTGCGCCGGGCCGCGCTGGACCACGTGCGTTCCGAGCGCCGCCGCGGCTTCCCGCCGGTGCTCCACGTCGGCTTCCCCGGGGGCGTGGAGGAGGTGTTCGCGCTGCGCGTCGACGAGCCGCGCGACCATGCCGTCCGCGCCGACGTCGTGGCGGCGATGCTCCAGCGGGTGCGCCGGACCGGCGGCGGTGATCCGCTCGTGTGGCTGACCCGCGCCGGCCCCCTGGACCTCCAGGA
>JAEZKN010000566.1 GCA_023415395.1 Actinomycetes bacterium | reverse complement strand
TTGTCGTCGGCAGCGTCTGATGTGTATAAGAGACTGGGGGATGCCGGCGCGGACCTGCCGCGGCCGCAGCACCCGGCCGGCCACGACCGGCGCCGCGGGGACCTGGGAGGGCAACGGCCCGGGCCAGCGGCCGGTGAGCGAGGCGTAGAGGAGCCCGCCGAGGGCGTCGACGTCGGCGCTGGGGCGGCACGGTCCGATGCCGAAGAGCGCGGCCTCGACCGCGAACCCGATCAGCCGCACGGCGCCGGTGTGGTCGACCAGGACGTTCTCGGGGACCAGCCGGCCGTGGGCGACGCCCGCCTCGTGGCCGGTCGCGATCGCGGCGGCGACCTCGGAGACCAGCCACGCCGCGCGCCGCGGGGACAGCGGGCCCTCCCCGGCCAGCATGATGTCGAGCGAGTCCCCCGAGCCCCATTCGTTGACGACGTAGACGAGCGTGTCGGTGCGGTCCGCGTCGAGCACCCGCAGCAGGCGGCGCTCGTGCACCAGGGCGGACTGCCGGGCCGCCTCCAGCAGCGCCGGGGCGCGTGCGTCGTCAGCGGCGAGGACGTGCAGGGCGACGTACCGCTCGAGGACCTTGTCGTGCGCTCGCCAGAAGCGGCCGCCGCTGCTCTCGGTCAGCAGGTCGACCAAGCGGTACCGGTCGGCGAGCACGTCGCCGGGCCGGATCGAGCTCGGCACGCAGCTCCCCTCGTCGGTTCCCGGACAGCCCCATCGTAGGGCGGCGACTACCCGCGGCGAAGCACGGGCACGCGGCGAGTGACGGTCTCGATGACCGAGGTCACCTCGCGGATCCGCAGCAGCCGGGCCATGACGACCAGCACCACGACGTCGACCAGGCCGACCACCGCCACCCGCGCCGCGGCGACGAGCCAGCTGGGGTCGTCGTCGAGCAGGCCGAGGAGGGCGGCCGTCGCGGCGGCCGCGGCGGTCGACACCGCGGCCGCGATGAGCATCCGCACGAGGAAGCGCACCAGGGTCGGGGTGCGCAGCCCCCCGAGCCGCCGGCGGAGCATGGCGTAGGAGATCGCCGCGCCGACCAGGTACGACGCGCTGTAGGCGACGACCAGCGCCGGGGAGGTCTGCTCGTTCGTGGTCTCGCGCACCAGGAGCACGGCGGCAGCGATGTTGGTGCCGGCGACCGCGCACTGGATCCAGAACACCGTCCGGGTCTGCTCGAGGGCGTAGAACCCGCGGAGCATCAGGTAGTGGACGGTGAAGAACACCAGGCCGAGCCCGAAGAGCGTGAGCGTCGGCGCGAACCGGTCGTAGGTGCTCGAGGCCGCGCCGAAGCCCCAGATGACGTGCGAGAGGTCGGTGGCGATGACCGGCACGAGGAGGGCGAAGGGGAGGACCACCGCGAGCGCCGTGCGGAGCGTCTCCGCGAGCGACCGGGTCATGCCGGCGCGGTCGTCCTCGGCCGCGCGTGCCGAGAGGCCCGGCAGGATCGCGGTCGCGAGCGAGACCGTCACGATCGAGTGCGGCACCATCATGATGAGGAACGCCGAGGAGTAGATGGTGATGCCGGTGCCGTCGCCCCCGTCGGCCGTGCCGCCGCCGGCCAGGCGCACGACGACCGTGTAGGCGACCTGGTTGACGATGACGAACAGCACGGTCCACACCGCGAGGCGGAAGGTGTGGCCCAGCCCTGTGTGCCGGAAGTCGAAGCGGGGCCGGATGCGGACACCGGTCGAGCGCAGGTAGGGCACCAGCACCAGGAACTGCGCCACGATGCCGGCGGTGGCGCCGAGGCCGAGGAGCGCCTCCTGGCCCGGGCTGAGCTCCCCGAAGACCTGGGCCCCGCTGGCCGGCCCGAAGACGAACAGGTAGACGAGGAGCACTCCGACCGAGATCACGTTGTTCGCGATCGGCGCCCACATCATCGGCCCGAAGCGCCCGCGCGCGTTCAGCACCTGCCCGACCAGCACGAACATCCCGTAGAAGAACACCTGCGGCAGGCAGTAGCGCGCGAGCGCGATCACCGAGTCGCGCTGCGCCGCGAGCTCCGGCTCGCCGAACCGGGAGGAGAGGAAGAGCTGCATCAGCCACGGCGCCGCGGCGACCAGCACCACCGTGACGGTGCCGAGGAAGAGCGCGGCAAGGGTGACGACCCGGTTGAGGTAGGCGTCGCCGCCGTCGGGGTCGTTGCGCATCGTGCGGACCAGCTGGGGCACGAGCACCGCGTTCATCACCCCGCCGGCCAGCAGGATGTAGAGCATGTTCGGGATGGTGTTCGCGATCGTGAACAGGTCCGCGCGCAGGGAGTTGCCGAGGGCGGCGACCAGCAGCGCCGAGCGGACGAACCCGCTCATCCGCGACACGATCGTGCCGGCCGCCATGACCGCGGTGTTCGCCAGCGTGCGCTGCTGCTCGGACTCCTGGGGCCTGGACTCCTGGGGCCCGGCGCGGTCGCTCATGCGCTGCTCCTCGCGGCCCGCACCCGGCGGAAGAGACGGACGGCGATCGCGCCGAAGAGCAGCGCGACGCCGGTGCCCATGATCAGCCAGATCACGTTGCTGACCCGGTTCGAGCGGATGGGCAGGTCGTCGGAGGACCCCAGGGGGACGTTGTCGACGTCGGTCAGGCGCAGCGTGAGGTTGCGGATGCCGCTCGCCGGGGAGGTGGCGTTGAGCAGCACGGTGCTCTGCGAGTCCGGGCCCGGGCCGAGCTCGATGACCTCGTCCGGGACCGCGACGCGCAGCGGCGCGTCCGCGACGGCGTCGATGCGGACGCTCACCGGCTGGTCGAGGCCGTTGGTCACGGTGGCGGCGAACCGGCCGCTGCCGCTGGAGAGGATGACCGCCTTGGGGGCGTCGATGCGCACCGAGCGCAGCCGCTCCTCGATCCAGCCGCGCGAGGCGCTGGCGTTCGCGGTGGCGCCGAAGGGGTCGGTGCGGTTGGCGTAGGAGAGGTCGGTGAGCGCCTCGTCGCGCACCTCGGCGGCGATGGTGTCGTTGAGGGTCAGCAGGTTCTGCAGGGTCTCCCCGGCGTCGGCCAGGTCCTGGGCGGCGGCGACGGGCCCGGCGGCGAGCGCGAGCTCGCTCTGCGCCTCGGGGTAGGGGAGGCCGTCGACGGGGACCGCGGTCCCCGGACGCGCCGCGGCGTCGTCGACCGTGCTGAGGTCCAGCCAGCCGAGGTCGTCGAGGCCGGCGAAGAAGTTGCTGTCGACCTCGGGCGACCAGGTCGAGGGGAACACGACGAAGAGCGGCGGCTGGTCGGGCGCGAGGAGGCGCACCGCGGCCTCGGCCGCGATCCGCTGCCGCACCGCGACGGGGGCCAGCGGGTCGTCGGGGCCCGGGCCTCCGCGTGCGGCGCCGGAGGAGGTCAGCAGGAGCGTGCGCCCCTCTGTGGTGACGATCGAGGGGGCGCCCTCGCCGTACATCCGGTCGGTGACGAACGTCGTCGCGTTCGGCTCGGTCCGGCGGATCGCCTCGGCGTCGAGGTAGCCGTCGGGCGAGGCGACCGCGGGCGAGGTGGGGAAGCCCCACGGCTCGAGGTCGCCGGCCGAGCGCTTGCGCGCCTCGCGGTAGGCGTCGGGGTCGTGCTCGGCGGCCGCGGCCACGTCGAGGTCGCCGTAGGGCAGCGCCAGGACCTCCTGGCCCGCGAGCGCGGTCTGCAGG
>JAEZKN010000562.1 GCA_023415395.1 Actinomycetes bacterium | reverse complement strand
CTGCGGTTGGTGACCAAACCGCGGGGTCCTCGGCGCGTCTAGGCTGAGGCCGCTGGAGGTGCTCGTCGAGGCGCGCGGGTCGGAGGGACATGGGGTGGTCTGGGGAGCAGTGACGCTCGCGCTGGCGTCGGCGGTGGCCGCCGGGTGGTCGACCGCGCTGATGCACCACGGGGCGTCCGGCGCCCGGCGCGGGGCAGGCGCCGTCGAGCTGGCCCGGCACGTGGTGTCGCAGTGGCGCTGGCTGCTCGGCGTCGTCGCCTCACTGGCCGGGCTCGGCCTGCACGCCGCCGCGCTGCACGCGGGGACCCTCACGCTGGTCCAGCCGCTGGCGGTCACGGCGCTGCTCTTCGCGCTCGTCTTCCGCGACCTGCTCGACCGTCGCCTCCCGTCCCGGACGACCGTGCTCTGGGGCGCGGTCACCGCCGGCGGTCTGGGGCTCTTCCTCGGTGCAGCTGAGGTCGGCGGGGGCGCGGACCAGCCGGACCCGCAGGCCGCGGCGGTGCTCGTCGTGCTCGGCGCCGCCGGTGCGGCGCTGGCGCTCCGCGCGTCCGGGCAGCACCCGGCGTACGCCGGTCTCTGGCTGGGCACCGCCGGTGGGATCGTGTTCGGGCTGATGGCCGGGGCCATCAAGTCCGCGACGAGCGTGGCGAGCCTCGGCGAGCTGGTCACGACCTGGCCGCTCTACCTGATGGTGACCGTCGGGCTGACCGGGTTCGTGCTCAACCAGCACGTCTACCACCGCACGCGCCTGGCCGAGTCGCTGCCGATGCTCAACCTGGTCAACCCTCTGGTCGCGCTCACGTTCGGTGCCGTGGTGTTCGCCGAGCGCCCGACCGGCTCGCTGCTGGCGACGGGGGTGCAGGCCCTCGGCCTCGGGGCGGTCCTGGCCGGGATCTTCGTGCTGGGGCGCACGACGGCGCCGGAGCTCGAGCGCCCGGCGGCCCCTCAGGCGTCGACGTCCTCGTAGGTGTTCACGCCGTCCACCCGGCGCACCGATCCCCAGCCCCACACCGTCCACGCGATGAGCAGCAGCGCGCCCAGGAGCGCGCCGACGGCGTCGGCGACCAGGTCGCCCACGGTGTCGGCGTTGCCCTCGGAGAGCGCGGTGTCGAACGTGCCGTCGGAGGTGAACTCCACGATCTCCCACAGGCCGCCCACCGACATGCCGAGGCAGAACGCCACGACCGCCATCCCGACGTAGTGGCGGACGTGGGTGTCGTCGCGAGGATCCGGCAGGACCTCGAGCCGCGCGAGCCCGATGTAGAGCACCGGCGCGACCAGGCACGGCAGGACCACGTGGACGACCCGGTCGAACCACCCCAGCGAGTCGTACCAGCCCAGCGCCTCGCCGACGGCGTGCAGGGTGATCACGACGGTGAACCCGAGGTCGTAGGCCCGCGGCAGGTTGACCACCCGGGCGAGCAGCGTCAGGAGCGCCGCGAGCCCGAGAGCCAGGCCGGCCGCCGGGTCACCGACCGCGAACGCCACGACCGTCGCGAGGACCAGGCCGAGGCGCAGCAGGGCGATGCCGTCGCGCACGACCGGCGTCCAGTCGCCCAGGAGGAGTCTGCGTCGGTCCACGCTGCTCAGGTAGACACCCGGGGCGCGGTCGATACCTGCGGTTTGGTCACCAACCGCACGAATCGGGCGCCGAATGTTGCGGTTGGTGACCAAACCGCGACCCCCCGGGCCCCAGGTCAGAGCCGGCCGGCGGTGCGCACCAGGCCGGCGACGCCGGGGGAGGTGCTGTGCGGGGGCCAGGCGATCAGCGTGGTGACCCGCGGCGCGTCGGTGAGGGGTACGACGGCCAGCCCGTCGCGCAGGTTGGCGCAGGCGGACTCAGGCAGCACCAGCGCGGTGCGCCCCAGGCGGACCAGCTGGAGCACCTGGGTCATGTCGCGCAGCTCGGGTCCCGGACCGGGCGGGTAGGACCCGTCGAGGCGCGGCCAGCGGGGCAGCGGCAGGTCGGGGAGCGACCGGGCCTCGGCCTCGGTCATCGAGGACCGGGTGCTCGCCGGGTGCCCGGCCGGCAGGATCAGCACCTGGTCCTCGACCGCGAGCACGTCACGGTCGAAGCCGCTGAGGTCGTCGAAGGGCTGATGGAGGATGGCCACGTCGGCGCGGCCGTCGCGCAGCATCACGGCCTGGTGGCCCGGTGCGCTGAGGACCACCTCCACCTCGACGGCGTCCGGCTCGGCGGCGTACGCGTCGAGCAGCTTGACCATGAGCTCGGTCGAGGCCCCGGCCTTGGCGGTCAGCACGACGGGGGCGCGGCCCGGCGACCCGGCGGTGCGGCGGGTACGCCGCTCGGCGGCCTCGACCGCGGCCAGCGCCGCGCGGCCCTCCCGCAGGAGGGTCTCCCCGGCGGCCGTCAGGCTCACCCCGCGCGGGGTGCGGACGAAGAGCTGGGCACCGAGGCGCCGCTCGAGCTGGGCGATCGCGCGCGACAGCGGGGGCTGGGCCATCCCGAGGCGCTCGGCGGCGCGGCCGACGTGCGACTCCTCAGCGACGGCCACGAAGTAGCGCAGCTCGCGGGTCTCCACGACGTCGAGGCTACGCGGTCCCACCAGCGGTCATACCGCACCGGTATCGGAGCCGACCGGATCGGTCTTGGAACGCGTCGGCCGCGTCGGCACACGATCGGGGCATGACCGAGAACAGCACCGAGAACAGCACCAACCCCAAGAGGACCGCACTGGTCACCGGCGCCAACAAGGGCATCGGCTACGAGATCGCCGCCGGGCTCGCCCGGCTCGGCTTCCGCGTCGGCGTGGGCGCCCGCGACGCCGGCCGCCGCGAGGACGCCGTCGCCAAGCTCCGTGCCGAGGGCCACGACGTGTTCGGCGTCCCGCTCGACGTGACCGACGACGCCAGCGTCGCGGCGGCGGCCGCGCAGCTCGAGGCCGGTGGACTGGACGTCCTGGTCAACAACGCCGCGATCACGGGCGGGGCGCCCTTCGAGCCGTCCCAGGTCAGTGCGGCGCAGGTCCTCGCGGTCGTCGACACCAACGTCGTGGGCGTCATCCGGGTCACCAACGCGATGCTGCCGCTGCTGCGGCGGTCGGCGTCGCCGCGCATCGTCAACGTGTCGAGCACCGTCGGCTCCCTCACCCTCCAGACCGCGCAGGCCGACGCGGTCGGGCCGGTCAACGCGTCCTACTCGCCGAGCAAGACCTTCCTCAACGCGGTCACCATCCAGTACGCCAAGGAGCTCGCCGGGACCGGCGTCCTCGTCAACGCCGGTTGCCCTGGCTACGTGGCCACCGACCTCAACGGCCACCAGGGCACGCGTACGCCGGAGCAGGGAGCCGCGATCTTCCTGGAGCTCGCGACGCTGCCGGACGACGGCCCGTCGGGCACCTTCCGGGACGAGACCGGCCCCCAGCCCTGGTGACGCGCCGGCGGGCCAGGACGGCTCAGGCGTAGCGCACGCACCGGTCGGCGGAGGTGAAGCCGTAGAGCCCCAGGCCGGCCTCCTGGGCGAGCCGGACCGAGAGGGAGGTCGGGGCGCCGACGGCGACGAGCGTGCCGATGCCCGCGGCCACGGCCTTCTGGACCAGCTCGAAGCCGGCCCGGCCGGACACGACCAGGGCGGCCTCGGCGGGCGAGGCGCCGGCCAGCACCCGGGCGCCGGTGACCTTGTCGACGGCGTTGTGCCGGCCCACGTCCTCCCGCACGACCAGCAGCTCACCCGCGGCGGAGACCAGGCCGGCCGCATGGACGCCGCCGGTGCGGGCGAAGACCGGCTGCCGCTCCCGGAGCGCGTCCGGCAAGGACCGGACCAGCTCCGGGGACGGCGGGGGTCCGGGCCAGCGGCGGGCGGTCGGGGCGTCGAGCACGTCGCCGACGCTGTCCTTGCCGCAGACCCCGCACGCGGACGAGCCGGATCCCGCGTGCCGGTGGCCGGGGTCGCGCACCGGGGGAGCGGACAGCGTCACCGTGACGACGTTGAGCTCCTCCTCGGGCGTCAGCGCGACGTCGGTGCAGTAGGCCACTCCGCGGACGGTGTCCGGCGCCGCCACGCCCTCGTGGACCAGCCACCCGGCGGCCAGCTCGAAGTCGTGCCCGGGCGTGCGCATGGTGACCCAGACCCGCCGCGCCGGGGCGCCGGGCCAGGCCAGGCGGATCTCCAGCGGCTCCTCGGTGGCGAGCCGGTCCTCGCGGTCGCGCTCGCCGGACCGCCTGGACTCGTGGACGCGGGCCCGGACCGTGGGCCCGGGCCGGCGTGCCCGATCGGACATCACGGCTGGGGGTAGGCCTGCGCCACGGCCAGCTTGCGGGCGAGCACGTCGGCCTGGTCGGCCAGGCGCCGGCGGACCGACGCGTCGAGGCCCTCGTCGGCCGCCAGCGCGCGGGTGCGCGCCAGGGTCTCCTCGGTGACCGACGTCCGCGGGTAGAAGAACTCCGTCGCATCGGCCAGCACCCAGCCGCTGCGCACCCCGACGGTCGCCGGGAGGTCGGCGAAGTAGCGGTCGACGTACGGCGCCGTCAGGTGCTCCTGACCGCCCTGCCACAGGCCGGACCCCGCCGCCTCGATCTCGTAGTTGGGGACGTCGACCTTGCCGGTGAACCGGTCCCAGGCCCAGGCCTTGGCCTCGGCGTCGGGCAGCGAGGCGCGCGGGATCGAGCGTGACGCGGTATTGCTTGAGCGAGCCGCCGAACCCGACGACCTCGATGACGCCGGGCACCTGCCTCAGCTTCGGGCCGAGCTGCCACTCGACGATGGTGCGGAGCTCCTCCGGCGAGCGTCCCTCGGCCTTGAGCTCGAACATGTAAATCTCGCCGAGCGCCGTCGTGATCGGGCCGAGCTCGGGCTTGCCGATCTCGGAAGGGATCTGCTCCTTGATCTGGATGAGGCGCTCGTTGACGAGCTGGCGCGCGAAGTAGACGTCGACATCGTCCGTGAAGATGAGCGTGACGATCGAGATGCCGAGCTTGCTGACGCTGCGGGTCAGCTTGAGGCCCGGGACGCCCATCATCCCGCGCTCGATCGGCTGCGTGATCTGCGACTCGACCTCGGTCGCGGAGAGCGCGGACGCACGGGTGACGACCTGC
>JAEZKN010000504.1 GCA_023415395.1 Actinomycetes bacterium | reverse complement strand
CCGCGGGCCACAAGTCGCTGGCCTTCGCGCTGCGCTTCCGGGCACCCGACCGCACGCTCACCGAGGAGGAGACCGCGGCGGCCCGCGAGGCGGCCGTCGCGCTGGCCGCGGAGCGCACCGGAGCCGTCCAGCGAGCCTGAGCGGAGCAGGTGTCGTATCGCGGGAGGCCCGTTCGTGGACAGGGTAGGAACACTCACGAACCCGAGGAGCACACCATGCGCACCCTGATCTCCACCGCCTTCGTCTCCCTCGACGGAGTCGTCGACTCGCCCGGGGGCGGCAGCCCCTCCGAGCAGCACCGCAGCGGCGGCTGGACCTTCCGGGACATCGAGTTCCTGCCCGAGGCCTACGAGATCAAGGGCCGGGAGATGCAGGAGGCCGCGGCGATGATCTTCGGCCGGGTCAGCTACCAGGCGTTCGCGCCGGTGTGGCCCGGCATGGAGGACTTCGCGGTCGTGAAGGACATTCCCAAGTACGTCGTGTCGACGACCCTCGGCGAGGACGACCTCGTCGACGACTGGGGGCCGACGACGATCCTGCGGTCGACCGACGAGGTCAAGGCGCTCAAGGACACCGAGGGTGGCCCGATCCTCATGGCCGGCAGCGCCCACCTCAACCGGTCGCTGTCCGACGCGGGCCTGATCGACCGCTACCACCTGCTGGTCTTCCCGGTGCTGCTCGGCGCCGGCAAGCGGATGTTCAGCGACAGCGACGTCGCCAAGCAGCCGCTGCGACTGGTCGAGCACGAGGTCTACGCGAACGGCATCCAGAAGCAGGTCTTCGACGTCGTGCGCTGAGGTGCTGGGCCGCGGTGGCATGATCGCGCCGTGAGCCGGCTCCGCGTCCTCGACGACGTCACCTGGGACGGGTCTCCGATCCCGGGCGAGCGGACGCACGCGCTGCTGCGCAGCCTCGTCGACGCCGGCACGCGGGGTCTCTCGGAGGAGGCGCTCGTCGAGGAGGTCTGGGGCGACGACGTCCCGGCGAACCCGACCAAGGCGCTCCAGGTCGTCGTCTCCCGGGCCCGTTCCGCCACGGCCACGGACGTGATCGAGCGGACCGCCCGTGGCTACCGCCTCGCGCTCGCGCCGACCGACGTGGACGCGTGGGCGCTGCGGCCCGACGGGTTGCGGCTGGCCGCCGCGGGGGAGTACGCCGCCGCGCTGCCGCTCCTCGAGCGCGCCCTCGCGGAGCGGGCCGGCACCGACGACGAGGTGACGGCCGCGCTGCTGCGCGCGGTGGCGGGCGTGCACGGCGTACCGGCGGCGCTGGAACGGTACGAGTCCTACCGCAGCGACCTCGCCGACCGGCTCGGCGTCGACCCTGGCCCGGAGCTGCGGGCACTGCACGGTGAGCTGCTCGCCCGTGACCGACCGGTGCGGGAGGGGGTGCTCTACGAGGCGTCCCGGCTCATCGGCCGGGCGGACGACGTGGCGGCGCTCGAGGGCATGATCCGCTCGTCGCGGGTCACCTCCATCGTCGGCCCCGGCGGCCTGGGCAAGACCCGGCTCGCGCACCTCATGGGGCGCTTGGCCGAGCAGCCCGTCGTCCACTTCGTCGAGCTGGCCGGCGTCACCTCGCCCGAGGGGGTCGCGGTCGAGGTCGGCGACGTCCTCGGGGTCCGGGAGTCGGTCACGGGTCGGCTCACCAGCGGCGCCGCCCTGCGCACCGACCTCCTGGGCCGCATCGTCGACCAGGTCGGCACCGCGCCCGCCCTGCTGATCCTCGACAACTGCGAGCACCTCGTGGACGCGGTGGCCGACCTCGTCTCGGCGCTGGTCACCCGCACGCCGGCGCTGCGCGTGCTCACCACGACCCGCGCACCGCTGGGCATCGCGTCCGAGCGGGTCTACCAGCTCCCGCAGCTCGGGATCGAGGACGCGGTCGAGCTCTTCGGCGAGCGCGCGACGGCCGCGCGTCCGGACGCCCGGCTCGACGACGCCGAGGTCCGGTCCCTGGTCGCGCGCCTCGACGGCCTGCCGCTGGCCGTCGAGCTCGCGGCGGCCAAGGTGCGGGTGATGTCCGTCGCGGAGATCGAGCGCCGGCTCGAGGACCGGTTCGCGCTGCTGCGCGGCGGGTCCCGCGACGCCCCGGAGCGCCACCAGACCCTGCTCGCGGTGATCGACTGGAGCTGGAACCTGCTGCACGACGCCGAGCGTGTCGCGCTGCGCCGCCTCGCGGTCTTCCGCGACGGCTTCTCGCTCGCGGGCGCCGAGACGGTCGTCGGGGCCGACGCCCTCGACGCGATCGCCAGCCTGGTCGACCAGTCGCTCGTCACCCTCGCCGAGGGGCCGGGAGAGGTGCGCTACCGCCTCCTCGAGACGGTCCGCGAGTTCGGCCAGGTGCAGCTGGTCGGCTCCGGCGACGACGAGGAGACCCTCGCGCGCCTGCGCCGCTGGGGGATCGGGTTCGCTCTCGCGTGCTCGGACCGCCTCTTCGGGCCGGACCAGGTGTCGGCCATGACCTCGATCCGTGCCGAGGAGGGCAACCTGGTCGACCTGCTGCGCCGGTGCCTGCGCGAGCGGGACGCCGAGGGCGTCGTCGCGTTGGTCGCCTGCCTCTCGGACTTCTGGACGATCGAGGGCAGCCACCTCAAGGTCGTCAACGTCGCGCCCGAGGTCGAGGTGCTGGTCGTCGCCGCCGAGATCGCGCCCGAGCTCGAGGAGGCCCTGCGCACCACCCTGGTCGCCATCGCCTTCAACACGCTGATCTTCTCCGACTCGGTCTCCGGCCCGTCGTTCGAGCGGCTCGAGCGCCTCGGTCCCGCCCGTCGACCCACCCGCAGCGACATCGCGCGGACCGTGCTCCTGGCTGCTCGGCGCAGCATCGACGATGGACGGGTCGACGCCCTCGAGGCGCTGTGCGACGACCCGGACCCACGGGTCGCCGAGATGGCGATGCAGTGGTCCAGCCAGCTGCACGAGAACCAGGGCGACGTGCACCGCGCCCGGCAGCGCGGGCTCGACGCGCTCGCTCTCGTCGACGAGGCCCAGGGCCCGTGGAGCGGCGCCCTGGTCCGTGCCCAGCTGGCCGGCCTCACCATGCAGATCGGCGAGATGGACGAGGCGAGCGAGTACGCGCGCCAGGCGATCCCGACGCTCCAGGCCCTCGGCGCCACCGAGGACGTGGCCCAGCTCAAGGCCGTGCTCGCGGTCGGGGCGATGGAGCGCGGGGAGATCGCCGAGGCCGAGCGCATCTTCGACGAGGTCGAGGCCGAGGACTTCGGGGCCGGCATCTTCGGGGCGGCGATCACGCTGCTGTGCGGGCGGGCCGAGCTCGAGCTCGCGGCTGGGCGGGTCGCCGACGGTCTGCGGCGCTACCGCGACGCCGTCGCCGTCCTCGCGGCCCGGAGCTTCCCGGGCCTGGAGATGATCGTGGGATTCGAGCCCTGGACGCTGTACGCCGAGGCCGCCGCGGTCGCCGCCCACGTGCGTCACGGGCAGCGCGCGGCCGTCGCGGACCTGCACCGGGACCTGCTCGAGAAGGCGCCCGAGATCCTGGTCGGCGCGATCGGCTACCTGGACTTCCCGGTCTTCGGCTCGATCCTCTTCGCCCTCGCGCAGTGGGAGCTGGCCGGCACGCCGGACCCGGACCGGGCCACCCGTGCCGTCCACCTGCTCGTCTACGCCGACCGCTTCGGCTACAACCGTCAGCTCCCCAGCCTGTCCTGGGCGCCGGCCCACGCGCTGGCCGAGTCGGTCCTGCCGGGGGAGGAGGCACGCTTCCGGGCCACCCTCGACGGCCGGATCGCCCCCGAGCTCCGCGAGGAGGTCAGCGACCTCCTCGCCACCCTCACGTCCGGTGGTTGAGGAAGGCGCCCTGCCGCAGCCCGGTGGTTGAGGAAGGCGCTCTGGCGCCTGTCTCGAGACCACCATCCCCGCCGCCGGTGGTGGGATCTGTCGAGGCCCCCTATGCGTGGCCTGCGGGTCTGCTCGGGTCGGCCGCCGCGATGGCAGCGAAGCGGTACGGCGGGCACGGGGCGACGCTGGCTCCCGGCCTCCGGGTCCGCGCCGGCCCGGGCTGGTCGGCTGCCGTTGGGGAGCCTGTCGAGACCCCCGTG
>JAEZKN010000386.1 GCA_023415395.1 Actinomycetes bacterium | reverse complement strand
CATCCAGGTCGGTCGCGGGAAGCTGTGGCCCGGCACGTGGCGGACAACCGCGGCGATCGTGGCGCTGGTCGCGATCAACGTCGCAACGCTGATCGGCACGGTCGTGGTCTGGGACCAGGTGGACCGGATCAGGGAGGCCGATGCCCAGTCGTGGGACGGCAACGACGTCAACCCGGCCGTCATCACCTACCAGGGCAGGCAGTCGTGCGCCCTGATGGTCTTCGACAAGACCGGCAAGCGCCTGCGGGACGTCACCATCGAGGACCAGTCCGGGCGCCTGCTCCCGCAGCGCACCCGCGCCTGCTGAGGCTCAGACCCGCAGCCACGCGAGCACGGCCCGCACCCGGCGGTGGTCGTCCTCGTCGATGGGCAGGTCGAGCTTGGTGAAGATGCTGTTGATGTGCTTGGCGACGGCCTTCTCGGTCACCGAGAGGCTGGTGGCGATCGCCGCGTTCGAGCGGCCCTGGGCCATCTGCTCGAGCACCTCCCGCTCGCGAGGGGTCAGCCGGTCCAGAGGCTCCTCGCGGCGCCGGGCCATCACGGTCGCCACGACCTCGGGGTCCAGCACGGTGCCGCCCGCGGCCACCCGGCGTACGCCGTCGACGAACTCCGTCACGTCGGAGACGCGGTCCTTGAGCAGGTAGCCGACCGCCCCGACGCCGCTGGCCAGCAGCTCCCGGGCGTAGAGCTGCTCGACGTACTGCGAGAGCACCATGACCGGGAAGCCGGGTCGGGCCTCGCGGACCGTGATCGCCGCGCGCAGGCCCTCGTCGGTCTGGGTCGGCGGCAGCCGGACGTCGAGCACCGCCGCCTCCGCGGCCGGGTCCTCGAGCGCGGCGGCGAGCGAGGCGGCGTTGTCGACCGCGTGGAGGATCGTGAAGCCGTTGCCCTCGAGGAGCTGGGTCAGTCCGGCGCGGAGGAGGGCGTGGTCCTCGGCGAGGACGAGGTTGAGTCCAGGTCGCACGGAACCTCCAACGTCACCAGGGTCGGCCCGCCGGCCGGGCTCGACACGGACATCGTGCCGTCGAACGCCGCCAGTCGTCGCATCACCCCCACCATCCCGGTGCCGCCCTCCGGCGACGCGCCGCCGTGCCCGTCGTCGCCCACCACCGCGGTCAGGACGCCGTCGCGGTGCGACACGGTGATCCACGCGTGGTCGGCTCCTGCGTGCTTGCCGATGTTGGCCAGGCACTCCGCGACGCCGAAGTAGACCGCCGACTCGACCGGCGCCGGCGGCCGGCCGTCGAGGCGTACGCCGACGGCGACCGGGATCGCCATGTCGAGGGCGATCGCCTGCACGGCCCCGGCCAGCCCGCGGTCGGCGAGGACCGGGGGGTGGATCCCGCGCACGACCGAGCGCAGGTCGCCGATCGCGGCCGCCGTGGTGGAGCGCGCGTCCGCGACCAGCCGGCGGGCCTTGTCGGGGTCGTCGTCGAAGGCCGCCTCGGCCATGCCGAGACTCATCGACAGCGCCACCAGGCGGGCCTGCGCACCGTCGTGGAGGTCACGCTCGAGCCGCCGCAGCTCGGCGGCCGAGTGGTCGACGAAGTCCGCCCGGCTCTCGGTGAGCACCTGCACGCGCTGCTCGAGCCTCTCCGTGCGGCTGTAGGCCAGGAACGCGCGGTCGAAGTGCGCTCGGGCGACCATCAGGGGCGGCGTGGCGAACCACCAGATGAACGCGGTCACCACGCCGAGCAGCAGGACGACCACGACCAGGGACACCACGATGCCCACCACCGGGGCGACGAGCACCCAGGCCAGGTCGCGCCAGGTCATCGGGTCGGCCAGGACGACGCGCGCCTTGGCGAAGAACCCCTCGGGCGGCAGGGGGCGGTAGGGGACCGGGATCTCCTCTCCCAGCGTGTGCGCGGCCATCGAGCGGTGCAGGTTCGCGATGGCCCGGGTCGCGAGCAGGCAGCCGGCCAGGACCGGCAGCCCCACCCACACCACGACGAGCACGCCGCCGACGATCCAGAGCACGAGCAGCACGATCAGCACGATCGCCCAGAAGAACTGGGCGACGGCGTAGCCGGTCAGGCGCAAGCGGTCCACGCGGACCATCCTCGCGGGTCCACCGACCCTGCGCAGTGGTGCAGGCACCACCACGGTTCGGGACCTGGCGCCCCTGCGCACGAGCCCGGGCGACGGGAGCGTGGAGGCACCAGACCACACACCCAGGAGAGACGGCCATGGGCAACCCGTTGACAGCAGTACCGATGCGCGCCGCGCGATGGAGCGCGGAGCACCCCTGGCGGGCGATCCTCGCGTGGGCCGCCTTCGTCGCGCTCGCCGTGGGCCTCGCGATGATGGTGCCGACGGAGGACACCACCGACGCGGACTACCGGACGGGGGAGTCCGGCCGCGCCGACGCGATGATCCACGAGGCGGGGCTCGACCCCACCGACACCGAGAACATCCTCATCCGTGGCTCCGGCGGCGCGGCCGCCGCGGCCGACATCGCCGAGCAGGCGAGGACGGCCGACGGGGTCCTGCACGTGGGGGAGCCCCACGCCAGCGCCGACGGCTCGGCGCACCTCGTGCCGGTCGAGATCGAGGACGGGGAGGCCGACGGCGTCAGCGCCGTGACCGAGGACGCCGTGGCGGCGTACCCCGACCTCGACATCCGGCAGGCCGGAGACGTCTCGATCGAGGACGCGATCGGGGAGCAGGTGGCCGACGACCTCGCCTCGGCGGAGATCATCAGCCTGCCGGTGACGCTCGTGCTCATGCTCGTCGCGTTCGGGGCGCTGATCGCCGCCGGCCTCCCGGTGCTGCTGGCCTTCACCAGCGTCGCGGCGACGATCGGCCTGATGGCGCCGCTCTCGCACCTCGTGCCGGCCGAGGACACCGTGGCCAGCATGATCGTGCTGATCGGGATGGCGGTCGGCGTCGACTACTCGCTCTTCTACCTCAAGCGCGAGCGCGAGGAGCGCGCCCGGGGCCGCACCACCCTCGAGGCGGTCGAGATCGCGGCGCAGACCTCGGGCCACTCGATCCTGGTCTCCGGAGGGGCGGTCGTCGCCTCGATGGCGGGTCTCTTCCTCGTCGGCGACGTCACCTTCGACTCGCTCGCCATCGGCTCGATCCTCGTGGTCGCGGTCGCCGTGCTCGGCTCGATCACGGTGCTGCCGGCACTGCTGGTGAAGCTCGGACGCTGGTCCGACCGGCCGCGCGTCCCGCTGCTGTGGCGCCTCAACCGCAGGATCGGTCAGGGCGGCATCAGCAGCCGCCTGCTGGCGCCGGTGCTGCGGCGCCCCGTCGCCGCGCTGGCGCTGTCGAGCGTGGTCGTCGTCGGCCTGGCGATCCCCGCCCTCGGCATGAGGACGCACTCCGCCACGTTGGACACCCTCCCCACCTCGATCCCCGAGGTCCAGACGATCAAGGCGATCAGCGCGAGCTTCCCGGCCGACGCCGGTGCGGCCG
>JAEZKN010000349.1 GCA_023415395.1 Actinomycetes bacterium | reverse complement strand
GGCCCGAGCAGCTCGACTTCGCGCTCGCCCACGTCGCGCGGCAGCGCGGCGTCGACTCCCTGGAGCTGGTGCTCGCCCCCCACGGCTTCGACGTCGACCCGCTCGCGGTCCGCAACGCCACCGGCCTGCCGGTGCAGGTCGTCCCGGCGCCCGCCGACCTGCTGTTCGGCGACGTGCTCCAGCAGGCGGCCGTCGCCGCCGACGGCGACGTGCTGCTCAAGATGGACGACGACGACTGGTACGCCCCCGACGTCGTCGCCGACCTGCTCCGCGCCCGCGCCTACAGCGGTGCGCAGCTGACCGGGATGCCACCGGAGTTCCACTACCTCGCGCCCGTCGACGTGACCGTGAAGCGCGGCCACCCCACCGAGCTCTACGCCAACGTCGTCGCCGGCGGGACCATGCTCGTCGACCGCGACGTGCTGCGCGAGGTCGGCGGCTTCCGCAGCGTGCGCAAGTACGTCGACCGCCAGCTGCTCACCGCGATCACCGCCGCCGGCGGCGAGATCTACCGCACCCACGGCTTCGGCTACCTGCTGCGCCGCAACGCCTCCGGCCACACCTGGCAGGTTGACATGGACTACCTGCTCGACCCCGCCCGCGTGCAGCAGCGCTGGGACGGGCTGACCCCCTCCCGTCTGCTGGAGCTGTGAGCGCTGCGCGGCGAGGCCGGCGCCGGGTCGCACGGCTACGATCGCGGGGATGGTCCGCGTCCTCGCCCTCGTCGTACCGCTGGCCCTGGCGGGCGCCATCAGCCCGGTCATGCTCACCGAGCAGACCGTGCTGCTCGCGGGCCGCAACGGCCGTCGGGTCGCGGGCTGCTACGCCGTCGGCGTCGCCGGGACGCTGCTGGTCCTGCTGACGGCGCTGGTGTTCTTCGGGCGGTCCATCTCGCTGCCCCAGGAGCCCCGGCTCAGCGCGTCGCTCGACCTGCTGCTGGGCTCGCTGCTCCTCCTCGTCGCGGCCGTGCTCCGGTGGCGTCGTCCTCGGGAGCCGAAGCCGCAGACGACCCGGCGGACCGGGATGGGCCCGGTCGACGCCCTGGGGTTCGGCGTCTTCTCGATGGCCACGAACTTCACGACGCTCGCGGTCATGCTGCCGGTCGCCAAGGAGATCTCCGCCAGCGACCTCTCCGGCCTCGCGCGGGTCGTCGTGGTGGCGGTCGTGGTGGTGCTGGCCGCGCTGCCGGCGTGGCTCCCGGTCGCGCTGACCGTGGTGGCGCCGGGTCCCACGAGCCGGGGTCTCCAGCGGCTGGCCGACCTCATCGACCGCCGCGGGCGGCTCATCGTGGTGCTGCTGCTCCTCGGCGCGGGACTCTTCCTCGTCGGCCGCGGCCTCGTGCACGTCCTCGGTGGGTGAGCCCCGGTCAGCCCAGCGGGCGGCGGCCGAGCCCGCGCACGGTCCAGCCGGCGGCGCGCCAGGCGGCGAGGTCGAGGCGGTTGCGGCCGTCGATGACCTGCTTGCGGCGCACGACCTCGCCGAGCTCGGGCAGGGACACCTCGCGGAACTCCGGCCACTCGGTCAGGTGCATCACCAGGTCGGCGTCGCGGGCCGCGGCGAGCGCCGACTCGGCGTAGTCGAGGGTCGGGAACATCGCCCGGGCGGTCTCGGTGGCCTTCGGGTCGTAGACCGACACCTGCGCACCGCGCAGGTGCAGCTGCCCGGCGATCGCCAGCGCGGGGGAGTCGCGCACGTCGTCGCTGTGCGGCTTGAACGCCGCACCCCAGACCGCGATCCGGGTGCGCGAGACGCTGCCGTCGAGCATCGCGGTCGCGATCTGCACGACCCGGCTGCGCTGGCGCAGGTTGATGTCGTCGACCTGCCGCAGGAAGGACATCGTGTCCTCGACGCCGAGCTCTCCCGCGCGCGAGAGGAAGGCCCGGATGTCCTTGGGCAGGCAGCCGCCGCCGAAGCCGACGCCGGCGTTGAGGAACTTCCGGCCGATCCGGTCGTCGTGGCCGATCGCGTCGGCCAGGTCGACGACGTCGCCGCCGGCGGCCTCGCACACCTCGGCGACCGCGTTGATGAAGGAGATCTTGGTGGCCAGGAAGGCGTTCGCGGATACCTTCACCAGCTCCGCGGTGGCGAAGTCGGTGACGACCACCGGCGTGCCGGCGGCGATGATCGGCGCGTAGAACTCGCGCAGCACCTGCTCGGCGCGCTCGGACGCGACGCCGAGGACCAGCCGGTCCGGCTCGAGGGTGTCCTTGACCGCGAAGCCCTCGCGCAGGAACTCGGGGTTCCACGCCAGCTCCGCGCCGTTGGTCAGCATCCGCGCGAGCCGCTCGGCCGTGCCGACGGGGACGGTGGACTTGCCGACGACCAGCGCCGTCTCGGAGAGGTACGGCGCCAGCGACTCGACCGCGCTGTCGACGTACGACACGTCGGCGCCGAGCCCGTCGCTGCGCTGCGGGGTGCCGACGCAGACGAAGTGGAGGTCGCCGAACGCGCCCGCCTCGGCGAAGGAGTCGGTGAAGCGGAGCTTGCCGGAGGTGACGTGCTCGGCGAGGAGCTCCTCGAGCTCGGGCTCGTAGAACGGGACCTTGCCGGCGGCGAGCGACTCCCGCTTGGCCGGGTCGATCTCGACACCGAGGACGTCGTACCCGAGCTCCGCCATGCTGGCTGCGTGGGTCGCGCCGAGGTAGCCGCAACCGATGACCGTGACCTTCACGAGCGTCACTCTAGGTCCGGGACCCGGCCAGACCGGCGGCGAGCCGATGCAGGATCTCCCTGACCCGGTGCTCGCTCGTGGCGATGTTCAGCCGCGCGTGGCCGGTGAGCCCCGGCTGGTAGTCGGAGCCGGGAGCCAGGCGGACGCCGTGCCGGAGCGCCACCTCCGCCGGGTCGTCGGCGTACGCGCCGAGGTCGAGCCAGGCCAGGTAGGTGGCCTCCATCGGCCGCAGCCGTGCCTCCGGGAGGCGCTCGGCCAGCAGGTCCACGAGCAGCCGGCGGTTGTCGTCGAGCCGGTCGAGCAGCGCGGCCAGCCAGTCGTCGCACTCGGTCCACGCCGCGACGCCGGCCACGATCCCGAGGGGCGACCAGTGGTTCTGCGCGGGGACGGGCAGCGTCCGGGCGGTCGTCTGGTCGGCCTCGTCGAGCAGCACCAGCTGGGCGCCCTGGGTGCCGGGCATGTTGAACGACTTCGAGGCGCTCGTGACCACGACCGCGCGCTCGTCGACGCTGAGGTAGGGCGTGAACGTCGCGCCCGGCAGGGTCAGCGGGGCGTGGATCTCGTCGGCGACCACCCGGACGTCGTGGCGACGGGCCAGGTCGGCGAGCCCGGCCAGCTCCTCGCGGGTCCAGACCCGGCCGAGCGGGTTGTGGGGGCTGCACAGGAGGAAGGTGCGGGCCCCGCGCTCGAACGCCGCCTCGACCTCGGCCAGGTCGGCGAGGTCGGGCGCCACCGGCACCAGCTCCCGGCCGGTGACCGCGACGACGTCGCGGAAGGGCGGGTAGCAGGGCAGCGGCACCACGACCGGGCCCGGCGGGCAGAGGGCCTCGAGCGCGATCCGCATCCCGGCCATCACCGAGCCCACGGGCACGACCGCGCCGGCCGGCACGTCCCAGGACCAGTGGCGCGCGGCGAAGCCGGCGAACGCCTCGCCGAGCCCGCCGTCGCCGAACGGGGGGTAGCCCACCGCCCCCGCGCGGACGCTGCGGAGCAGCGCCTCCTCGATCGGCTCGGCGAGCCGGAAGTCCATCTCGGCCACCCAGGCCGGGATCACGCCCGGGTCCACGCCCCACTTCAGCGGGAGGGCGGCGCGGGCCTGGTCGTCGGTGAGGTCGTGGAGCACCCGACCATTCAAGCGAACCGACGGTCACCGCCCGGTCGTTGAGGAGGCATGGGAGTCTGGCGCATGCGGTGGGTGCTCACGCTGGTCCCGGCCGGACTGCTGGCCGGACTGCTGACCGGGCTGCTGACGGGGTGTCCGGCGGACCCCGGTCCGCCGCGGGCCGACCCCACCCCGACCCCGACCGCGTCCACGACGGCCACGGGCCGGCCCGAGCGCCCCGAGCCGGTCACCACGCTGACGGTGGTCGGCGACATCATGCTCGGGCGCGGGGTGACCGGCCGGCCCGCGCTCGAGCCGATGGCGGCCCAGCTGGCCGACGCGGACATCACCGTCGGCAACCTCGAGAGCACGCTGGCGGTGCTGGGCCCGCCCAACCCGGTGCAGGGGGACCCGTTCAGCGCGTCGCCCCGGGTGCGCGCCGACCTGCGCGCGGCCGGCTTCGACGTGCTCGGCCTGGCCAACAACCACACCGGCGACTACGGCGACGCGTCGCTGGTCGAGACGGTGTCGTTGCTGCGCGCGGGCGGGTTCGCGACGTTCGGCGCGGGGGCGGGCCTGCGCGCGGCCCGCGAGCCCGCCGTCGTGCGCCGCCACGGCATCGACTTCGGCTTCCTCGGCTTCAACGCGATCGGTGAGACCGCCGAGGCCGGCCCGGGGCAACCCGGCGCCCTCTCCGTCAGCATGCCGCCGCGCACGGGTCCGCTCGACCCCGCCGAGCTCGACCGGGTCCTCGCCGACGTGCGCCGGCTCGACCGCGAGGTCGACGTCGTGGTCGTGGTGCCGCACTGGGGTGAGCAGTACACCTACGAGCCGTGGCCCGTGCAGCGCCGGGTCGCCCGTGCGCTGGCGCATGCCGGTGCGGACCTCGTGGTGGGTGGGCACCCGCACTGGGTGCAGGGCGCGGAGTGGGTCGGGGACACGCTGGTCGTGCACTCGCTGGGCAACTTCGTCTTCGACATGGACTTCTCGCCGGAGACGATGGAGGGCCTGGTGCTGGAGGCGAGGTTCCGGGGCGACCGGCTGGTGTCCGCCGACTTCGTGCCCTACCGGATCGGCCCCGACTACGCGCCGCGGGTGGTGCCGCGCTCGCAGGCGCGGCGGATGCTCGACGGCTTCGGCGCGTTCAGCTCCCTCGGAGCCAGGCGAGCAGGAGGCGCCCGACCCGGCTCAGCTGGGCGCGGCTGACGACGCCGGGCCGGTCCTCGGCGGAGTGGTACGCCGCGTACTCGGTGCTGCCCAGCCGCGCCGCCGGCACGCCCTGCACCGCGAACGACTCGTGGTCGCTGGTAGTGTTGGCCGCCACGACGACCGGCACGCGCTCCTGCCTCGCCGTGGCGACCAGGGCGTCGGCGACGGACGTGGTGGTGCCGGGGAACCAGCCCACGGGCACGCGGGTGCCCACGCCGACCCGGTCGAGCGACACCATCGCGGTCACCCGGCCGGCGTCCTCGGCGTACCGCTTGGACCCGAAGTGGTGCAGGTCTCCGGCCCCGCGCGGCTCCTCGCCGCCGAAGAGCACGAGGACCACCTGCGGCTCGCCGGCCAGGACCCGCGCCAGCTCCATCACCACGGCGACGCCGGAGGCGTTGTCCTCCGCGCCGGGGGAGACCGCGATCGTGTCGAGGTGGGCGCCGACGACCGTGTGCGGCCGGCTCGGGTCGAAGCCGGGCGGCTCGGCGACCACGTTGAACGACGTGCCCGCGGCCGCGAGCACCCCCCACGAGTCGCCCGCGGGGACCGCGAACCGCTGCCGGCGCACGGCGTACCCCGCGCTCTCGAGCCGTGGCTCGAGCACGTCGGCCGCCGCGGCGTACTCCGGCTCGGTCGCCAGCCGCGGTCCTCGGCCCGCCAGCAGCCGGACGGTCGCCATCGCGCGGGCGCCTTCGAACACCTTCGGGGCGAGCGTCGGCGCCGCCGCGGTGGTCATCGGCGCCGAGGTGGTCGGCGTCGGCTGCTTCGGGTCGGCCAGGGGCTCGTCGGAGCAGCCGGCGGTGAGTAGCACACCGGCCGCGACGGAGCCCGCCAGCGTTCTCCTCATGGACCGACCGTACGCCGGATCCGCCTGGCTCTACGCTTTGCGCATGCGTCTGCGTCGAACCCTGGCGGCTGCTGCCGTCGTCCCCGTCATCCTCGGTGTCTCGGCCTGTGCTCCCGAGGACGACGCGTCCTCGGCGAGCGACCCCACGCCCACCACCGGCGGCTCGGAGTCCGCCGAGGCCTGCGCCAAGGACTCGCTCCCGCTGCGCACGGCTGGCCAGCTGACCGTCGGCACCGACTCGCCGGCGTACGAGCCCTGGTTCGTCGACAACGACCCGACCAACGGCAAGGGCTACGAGTCCGCCGTCGCCTACGCCGTCGCCGAGCAGCTCGGCTTCTCCGCCGACGAGGTGACGTGGGTCAAGGTTCCGTTCAACACCTCCTACGCCCCGGGCCCGAAGAGCTTCGACTTCGACATCAACCAGATCTCGATCAACCCCAAGCGCGCCGAGGCCGTCGACTTCTCCGACGGTTACTACCAGGCCGCGCAGGCCGTGATCGCGCTCGAGGGCACCGCCGGCGCCGAGGCCAGCAGCCTCGAGGACCTGAAGGGCCTGCGGCTCGGTGCCCAGACCGGCACCACGTCGCTGACCGCGATCCGCGACGTGATCTCGCCCGACGCCGACCCGGTCGTCTTCGAGGACACCAACGTCGCCAAGCAGGCGCTGCAGAACGACCAGGTCGACGCGATCCTCGCCGACCTGCCGACGGCCTTCTACATCTCGGCCGTCGAGATCCCCAAGAGCGTGCTGGTCGGGCAGTTCCAGCCCGAGACCGGCGAGCAGGAGGAGTTCGGCATGCTCTTCGAGAAGGGCAGCGAGCTCGTCCCGTGCGTCAACCAGGCGCTCGCGGCGCTGCGTGAGGACGGCACACTCGACCAGATCGAGCAGGAGTGGCTCTCCGACGTCGTGGACGTGCCCACACTGCAGTGAGCGACTGGTCACCGAGCCGGCACGAGCTCGACCGTCGACGGATCCGGAAGCGTCAGAGCACGCTCTCGGCCCTGATCGCGACGGCGATGACCGCCCTGGTGTTCGTCACCGCGGCGGTCATCCTCACGGGCTCGCCGGGGTGGCCGAGCGTCAAGGCGCTCTTCTTCAGCTGGGAGGACGCCCGCGAGGCGCTCCCGGACATCTGGGCCGCGCTCTGGCTCAACGTGAAGATGTTCCTCGTCGCGGAGGTCTTCATCCTGGTCTTCGCGATGCTGCTCGCGCTGGCCCGGGTCAGCCGGTCGCCCTGGCTGGCGCCGTTGCGGGTCACCGCGGTCGTCTACACCGACGTCGTCCGCGGCATCCCGACCATCCTGCTGGTCTACCTGCTCGCCTTCGGCATGCCCGCGCTGCGGCTCCAGGGGCTTCCGAGCAGCACGTTCTTCTGGGCGACGGTCGCGCTGATCGTGTCCTACAGCGCCTACGTCTCCGAGGTCTTCCGCTCCGGCATCGAGTCGGTCCACCCCTCGCAGTGGGCCAGCGCGCAGGCGCTCGGCCTGTCCCGCGGGCAGACGCTGCGCCACGTCGTCGTCCCGCAGGGAGTGCGCCGCGTCGTACCTCCGCTGCTCAACGACTTCGTCTCGCTGCAGAAGGACACCGCGCTCGCCTCGGCGGCCGCCGTCTTCGAGGCCGTCTTCGTCGCGCGTGACTACGGCAACTACAACTTCAACTACACGCCGCTGGTCGTCGTCGCGTGCTTCTTCATCCTGATGACGGTGCCGCTCGCGCGGCTGTGCGACTGGCTGACCGCGCGGATGCGGCGGCGTGAGCTGGCGGGTGCCCGATGAGCCTGCTGTCCGTGACCGGCCTGCGGAAGTCGTACGGCGACCGCCTGGTGCTCGACGACGTCTCGCTCTCCGTCGAGCCGCACGACGTGGTCTGCCTGATCGGCTCGTCGGGCTCCGGCAAGTCCACGCTGCTGCGCTGCCTGAACCTGCTCGAGGACATCGACGACGGCGTCATCGAGTTCGAGGGGCGCGAGATCTCCGACCCGCGCGTGGACGCGCGCCGGGTGCGGGCGCGGATGGGCATGGTCTTCCAGGCCTACAACCTCTTCCCGCACATGACGGTCGTCGACAACTGCACGCTCGCGCCGCGTCGCGTGCACGGCGCCTCCCGGGCCGAGGCCGAGGCCCGGGCGCTGGAGCTGCTGTCCCGCTTCGGGCTCTCGGAGCACGCCCACAAGCACCCCGACCGGCTCTCCGGCGGCCAGCAGCAGCGCGCTGCCGTCGTACGTGCCCTGTGCACGTCGCCGACCCTGCTGCTGCTCGACGAGATCACCGCCGCCCTCGACCCCGAGCTGGTCGGCGAGGTGCTCGAGATCGTGCGGGCCGAGGCCGCCGCGGGGATGACCATGGTGATCGCCACTCACGAGATGGCCTTCGCCCGCGACGTCGCCACCTCGGTCTGCTTCCTCCACGAGGGCCGCATCCTCGAGCAGGGCCCGCCCTCGCAGATCTTCACCGAGCCCCGCGAGGAGCGGACCCGGCAGTTCCTGCGGCGCGTGCTCTGACGCCGGGCCGGTGCGGGCCGGCGCGGGCCGGCGGTGACCTGTCCACCTGATGCAGCCGGCGATCGGTGGATTGCTCACCGCCCACCCGGCAGCGCCCGCTCCGGCGGTGAGTGGTCCACGTGGTCGTTCGGCCGGACGGTGGCTAGCTCACCGCTCGCCCGGCGATCCGGTCGCGGCGCGGGCCGACGGCGACCGACAGCGGCAGGAAGAGCTGGCGCCAGTGCTCACCGAGCACGGGGACGGGACCGGTGTAGCCGCAGGCGAGCAACGCCCGGTACACATCGCCGACCAGGGTCTGCGGCCGGTCGAGCCGCTCCTTCGTCACCTGCACGTAGGACACCCCCGCCGCGCGCATGAGTGCGTAGCGGTCGAGGTCGGAGGAGTACTGCCGGCGGTCGGTCTGGTGCTGGGCGCCCTCGTACTCGACGACCAGCCGCTGGTCCCGGTAGACGAGGTCGCCGATCACCTCGACCGGCTCCTGCACGTCGACCGCCACGTTCACCTGGGGTTTCGGCAGCCCGGCGAAGGACAGGACGGAGCGCGTCTCGCTCTCCTTCAGCGAGCGGGACCTGCCGTCGAGGTGGTCGAGCACCCAGACGGCTTCGTGCGCCCCGTCCCGCCACAGCGCCGAGAGCGCCAGCGCGCGCAGCTCGGCCAGGGACACGTGGCCCTCGCGCAGCAGCCAGTCGCCGACCTTGATCGCGTCGATGGTGCGAGCCCGGGCGCAGTAGGCGAGGTACGCCGCAGCCGGGACCACCCCGACCTCGTCGGTCGGCGGGAGCCGCTTCGTGCGGTGCAGGAAGATCCCCGGCAGCGCGAGGTGCAGGTCGGAGCCGACGACGAACCGGATCGGCCGGCGCGGGCCGAAGTCGAGGCCGAGCTGCTGGAGGCGGGTGATGCCCGTGAGGTGTACGCCGTCCGGCATGGCCAGCCGCGCAGCCAGCACCCAGTCGGCGTCGGTCATGTCGTGGCCGGCGTAGCGGTGGACGCGCGGGAACAGTCGCACGAAGCGGGCGCCCTCGAGCTGCCGGTCGGTCACACCGAGCTCGCGGGCCCGAGCGCGGGTGAAGGGCGTGGTGGTCAGCTCGTCCGGAACGGGGCGCACCCTCCCAGTGCAGGCCACCAGCGGCCGTCCTGCCACCCGGCCCGCGTGCGGCTGTGGATGACCCGCTCCGGCGGTGAGCTGTCCACCCTTCCGGCTGCCGAAACGGTGCGCCACTCACCGCCAACCGTGACAGCGGTTCTGTCACAATGCCCGGCATGAGCATCGAACTCGGCCAGGGCAGCGGACCGCTGCGGGGCGTGAAGGTCGTGGAGATCGCCGGCATCGGGCCCGGGCCGCACGCCTGCATGATCCTCGCGGACCTCGGGGCGGACGTGATTCGCATCGAGCGGCCGGGCGGGCAGGCGCTGGCGGGCGGGGGGCCGCACATGCTGCTCAACCGCGGCCGGCCGAGCGTGGCGCTCGACCTGAAGAGGCCGGAGGCGGTCGAGACCGTGCTGCGGCTCGTCGAGCAGGCCGACGTGCTCGTCGAGGGCATGCGGCCGGGCGTGACCGAGCGCCTCGGGCTCGGCCCCGAGGACTGCCACGCGCGCAACGAGCGACTGGTCTACGGCCGGATGACCGGGTGGGGCCAGGACGGCCCGCTCGCGCAGGCTGCCGGGCACGACATGAACTACATCGCGATCACCGGCGCTCTCTACGGGCTCGGCCAGGACAAGTCCCGACCGCACTTCCCGGGCAACCTGCTCGGCGACTTCGGCGGCGGCTCGACGTACCTGGTGATCGGGGTGCTCGCCGCCCTGCTGGAGGCCCGCGTGTCCGGCACCGGGCAGGTGGTGGACGCCGCCATCGTCGACGGCACCGCGCACCTGA
>JAEZKN010000345.1 GCA_023415395.1 Actinomycetes bacterium | reverse complement strand
GGTTCCGGCTCGGGCTCCGGCTCGGGTTGCGGGACGGGTTCCGGGACGGGCGCCGGCGTCTCGTCGTCGCCACCCACCACGGCGAGCGGCACGCCGACGGGCACGACGTCGCCCTCGGCGTACTTCTGCTCGAGGAGGACGCCCGCGACGGTGCTCTCGATCTCGGTGTCGACCTTGTCCGTCGACACCTCGCAGATCGGCTCACCCACGGCCACCTCGTCGCCGACCTGCTTGAGCCAGGTCGACAAGGTCCCCTCGGTCACGGACACGCCCAGACGGGGCATCATCACCTCGGCCACGCCGGCTCCTAGATCGCCGCGAGCGCGAGCGCCGCGGTGACGATCTCGTCGGCGGACGGGATCGCGGCCTGCTCGAGCGTCGGGTCCTGGGGCAACGGGGTGTCGGCACCGCACACGCGCCAGACCGGAGCGTCCAGCGCGAAGAACGCGCGCTCCTGCACCTGCGCGGAGATCTCGGCGCCGAAGCCGGCCGTGCGCGAGGCCTCGTGGACGACCATCAGGCGGTGGGTCTTCTCCACCGACGCGACGATCGTGTCGATGTCGAGCGGCACCAGCGTGCGCGGGTCGATCACCTCCATGTCGATGCCCTGGGCCGCGAGCCGGTCAGCTGCCTCGAGGGCACGGCCGAGCATCAGGCCGGTGGCGACGACCGTGAGGTTCGTGCCGGGCCGGGCCACGCGGGCGGAGCCGAACGGCACCACGAAGTCCGGGGACTCCGGCACGGGTCCCTTCACCCGGTAGAGGCCCTTGTGCTCGAAGAACAGCACCGGGTTGGGGTCGCGGATCGCGGACTTGAGCAGCCCCTTGGCGTCGGCGGGCGTGGCGGGCACGGCCACCTTGAGGCCGGGGACGTGCATGGCCATCGTCTCGAGGCTCTGGGAGTGCTCGGCGCCGGCGCCGCCGACGACGCCGCTCGGGAGGCGGACGACGACCGGCATGGTGAACTGGCCACCGTGCATGTAGCGCCACTTGGCGAGCTTGTGGAACACCTCGTCGGCGGCGGTCAGGACGAAGTCGGCGAACTGCAGCTCGACGACCGGCACCATCCCGCCGAGGGCGGCACCAGCGGCTCCCCCCACGATGAAGGTCTCGTTGATGGCCGTGTCACGCACCCGGTTCTCGCCGAACTCCTCGAGCAGCCCGCGGGTGAGGCCGAAGACCCCGCCGAGCTTGCCGATGTCCTGCCCCATGAGGAACACCCGCTCGTCGCGTCGCATCTCCTCGGCGAGGGCCTCGTTGATGGCGCGGGCGTAGCCGGTGACCCGGTCGGCGGCGGCGGGTTCGGTCGGTTGCTGGATCGTCGTCATGCCCACACGTCCTCGTAGATCACGCTGGTGTCGGGTCGCGGCGCGGCGAGCGCGGCGTCGAAGGCCTCCTCGACCCGCTGCCGGGCCTCGGCGTCGATGGCCCGGCGCTCGTCGTCGGGGATGTGCTCGCCGAGCCGGTGCACGGGGTCGTTCGGGATCTCGTCGTCCTTGACCTGGTCCTCGCGGTACGGCTGGCGATCGCCCTCGTAGTGCCCGCGGATGCGCAGCGTCTTGGCCTCGATGAGCGTGGGGCCCTCGCCCCGGCGAGCGCGGTCGATCGCCTCGGCGGTCACGTCCATGACCGCCATCGCGTCCTGGCCGTCGACGATCACGCCGGGCATGCCGTACGCCGGAGCCCGGTCGGCGATGTGCGGCGTCGGGCTCTGCTCCTCGAACCGCGCCGAGAGCGCCCAGCCGTTGTTCTCGCAGACCCAGACCACCGGCAGCTTCCAGACCGAGGCCTGGATCGCGGCCTCGTGCCAGGTGCCGCGCCCGGAGGCGCCGTCGCCGAAGAAGACGACGGTGACCCGGCCGTCGCCCCGCATCTGGGAGGCGAGCGCGGTTCCTGCACCGAGGACGAAGTTGGACCCGAGGGTGCCGCCCTGGCCCAGCACCCCGCGCTCGGCGCTGGCGAAGTGGACGGTGCCGCCGCCCTTGCCGCGGGTGCTGCCGTTGGCGCGGCCGAGCAGGTCCCCGAACAGCGGGGCGAGCTCCATGCCCTTGGCGTAGGCGTACCCGAGGCCGCGGTGGGCGTAGTAGAGGTAGTCGTCGCGCTGCATCGCCGCGATCGCGCCGGCCTGCAGACCCTCCTGGCCGATGCCCGGGTGCCAGAAGCCGCCGAAGCCCTCGGTCTCGACGTGCTCGCGGATGCGCAGCTCGGCGAACCGGATGGTGACGACCGTCCGGTAGATGTCGACCAGGCGGTCCTGGCGGGTTCGTCCGTCGGACGCGTGCGTGGCAGTCACCCTCGAGCCCCTCCTGTCCTCTTCCCGACTCGTCGGTCGGTTCGGCGATGAAGTGAAGGCTGCCACACTTTCCGGCCATCTGGCCAGCATTCCCGCTGGGATCGCCGGGGCACCGGCGAGTGGTCCCCGTCACACGCCGCCCCTCTGCTACGTTCAACCGACTCGCGAGTCGGAAGGAGCCCGGGATGGCCGACGTCCTGCAGCTGGAGCGGCGCGGTGGTGTGCTGCTGATGACGATGAACCGTCCGGAGGCGCGCAACGCGATCGACCAGGCGCTCGGGACCGCGATCGAGGCAGCCGTGACCGAGCTCGACGACGACCCCGACCTCGCGGTCGGCGTGCTCACCGGGGCGGGCGGCACCTTCTGCTCGGGGATGGACCTCAAGGCGTTCGCCCGCGGCGAGGTGGTCACGACCGGGCGAGGCTTCGGCGGGATCACCCAGCAGCCACCGGAGAAGCCGATGATCGCGGCCGTCGAGGGCTGGGCGCTGGCCGGGGGGTGCGAGCTCGCGCTGGCGTGCGACCTCCTCGTGGCCGCGCGCGGGGCGAGGCTCGGCCTCCCGGAGGTCAAGCGCGGCCTGGTCGCCGCCGCGGGCGGGCTGAGCCGGCTCCCGCTGTCGCTCCCCCACCAGCTGGCGATGGAGCTCGCCCTCACCGGCGAGCCGATCACCGCCGAGCGGGCGTACGACGCCGGGATGGTCAACCGACTCGTCGAGCCGGGCCGGGCGGTCGAGGGAGCCCTCGCCCTGGCCGGGCAGGTCGCCGCCAACGCTCCCCTCGCGCTGCGGACCAGCAAGTGGATCCTGACCCGCGCGACCGGGCGGGACGACCAGGACCTGTGGCGCGAGCAGGAGGAGCGGGCCGCGGCGATCATGCTCTCCCACGACGCGCTCGAGGGCGCGACCGCGTTCGCCGAGAAGCGCGAGCCCCGCTGGACCGGTCGCTGACCCGGACCCGGGTCGGACCCGGGTCGGACGCGCGGCTCGGACGCGCGGCTCGGACGCGGCTCAGACGCGCGGGGAGACGACGACCGCGAGCATCCCCGGCCCGACGTGGGCGCCCAGCACCGCACCGAGCTCGCCGCACCACACCGGACGGTCCTCCAGCTGGTCGGCGAGGCGCTCGTTGAGGCGCTCGGCGAGGTGACCGGCGCGCTCCGGGCTGGCCAGGTGGGAGACGCAGACGTCGATCGGGCCCTCTCCGGCGGCCTGCACGGCGAGCTCCTCGAGGCGGGCCAGCGCCCGCCCCGACGTGCGGACCTTCTCCAGCGGAGCCACCCGGCCCTCGTCGATCGTGAGCAACGGCTTCACCGCGAGTGCGCCGCCGAAGAGCGCGTCGACGGCGCCGATCCGGCCGCCCCGGCGCAGGTAGGCGAGCGTGTCGACGTAGAACAACGACACGGCAGCCCCGGCACGGGCGCGCGCAGCAGCTGCCGCGTCCTCCGCGGTGCCACCGGCGTCCAGGACGTCGGCGGCGGCGAGCGCGGCGAAGCCCGTCGCCACCCCGACCTGCCGGGTGTCGACCGGCAGCACCGGGACCGATGCGTCGCGGGCCGCGAGCTGCACGGACTCGAAGGTGCCGCTCATCTCCCCCGACAGGTGGACCGACACGACCGCGGTGGCGCCGTCCGCGGCAGCCTGCTCGTAGACCTGCAGCAGCGCCGCCGGACCGGGCCGCGAGGTGCTGACCGGCTTCCACTCCTTGAGGGCGGCGGCGACCTTGTCCGGCGTGGCGTCCTCGGACCCCTCGTCGTAGACCGTCGCGCCGATGACCACCTGGAGCGGCACGACGACGATGCCGCGCTCGGCCGCCAGCTCCGGCGGGAGGCTGGCGGTCGAGTCGGTGACGACCACGACCGGCATGCGGGAAGGGTAGACGACCGGGCGGGTCGGAAGCCTCTGGACAACGCCTGAGCGCGTCGTACGGTGGAGCTCGCCGCTCTCGAGGGAGGCCCCATGGCCGAGGCACCGATCCGCGTACTCCTGCTGGAGGACGACCGCGACGCGGCGACCTTCCTGCGGACGAGCCTCGAGCGGCTCGCCGGCATGGAGGTCGACCACACCGAGACCGCCGACGACGCGGTCGCGGCACTGCGGCGGCACGGCTACGACGTGATGGTCACCGACATCCGCCTCCCCGGACGCTCCGGTCTGCAGGCCCTGCCGGAGTTCCGGTCGATCGACCCCTCCCTGGCGATCCTCATCCTGACCGCCTACCCCACCTTCGACCACGCCGTGGAGGCCCTGCGCGAGGCGGCGGACGACTTCCTCACCAAGCCCGTCGGCGCCGAGAGGCTCATCAGCCGGGTCCGCGAGCTGGCCGACGTGACCCGCCGGCGGCGCGCGCCCTCCGCGCTGCGCGTGCTGGCCGTCGGCGCGCACCCCGACGACGT
>JAEZKN010000274.1 GCA_023415395.1 Actinomycetes bacterium | reverse complement strand
GGGTCCGCGCAGTCGACGTTGATCTCGGTCAGCCGGGAGGTCATGGGTCGAAACTACCCACGGTCGGGCTTCGGTGGTCGACGAAGGCGCGTGGGCACCGTCGGCCCCGGTGGTTGAGGAAGGCGCGTGGGCGCCGTCGGCTTCGGTGGTTGAGGAAGGCGCGCTAGCGCCTGTCTCGAAACCACCGGTCGGTCGAGCTCGTACGCCGCTCGGCCAGTCCCGGAAGCAGGTCGAACTCGCCTCGGATCAATGCCTCGCGCTTGCGACGGCTCCAACCCTGGACCTGCTTCTCATAGGCGAACGCCTGCGCGATCGAGTCGTAGTGAGCCGACCAGACGAGCTGCACGGGTCGCCGTTTCCGGGTGTACGCCGCGCCCGCGGGATCGTGGTTGTGCTCCCAGAGTCGACGGTCGAGGTCGAACGTGCTGCCGACGTAGTAGGAACCGTCGGCGCACTCGACGATGTAGGTCCAGGGCATGGCACGAGCGTTCCCGCGGGCGGTCCGGCCGGCACCCCGGGTCTCATGACCTGTGGACGAACCGATCGGGTGCTGTCGGGCCCGGTGGTTGAGGAAGGCGCCCTGGCGCCTGTCTCGAAACCGCCGGGGCGGTGGCGGTGGTTTCGAGACGGTTGCTAGCGCAACCTCCTCAACCACCGATCGGGTCCAGCCGCCCCGGTGGTTGAGGAAGGCGCTCTGGCGCCTGTCTCGAAACCGCCTGGGGGTCGGGGGTGTGGTGGTTTCGAGACGGTTGCAAGCGCAACGTCCTCAACCACCGGGTGGGTGCTGTGGGCCCGGTGGTTGAGGAAGGCGCCCTGGCGCCTGTCTCGAAACCGCCGAGGGTCGGGGGTGCGGTGGTTTCGAGACGGTTGCTAGCGCAACCTCCTCAACCACCGGGATGCCGGTGCTCGGCGCACGCTCCCGACCACCGCGCCGCGCTCAGGCGATCGGGTTGCGCAGCGTCCCGGCGTAGATCAGCGACTCCGCTTGGTCGGCGAGGTCGACCATCTCCAGGGTGTTGCGGAGCTGGAGGCGGTTGAGGCAGCTGTGCTTGAACTCCGCGCGCCGCAGGTCGTACGCCGCCACGGCGCTCGCCAGCTCCGGGTGCTCGTCGGCGTGCCGCTGCGCGCAGTCGCGGACCTCGGCCCAGAAGGCCCGCTCGTCGAGGATCCCGTCGGTGTGCAGGATCGCGGCGAGGTGGCGAAGGAAGCCGTCGAAGACGTCGGTGTGCAGGGCCAGCGCCTTCACGTCCTGGTCGACGTCGATGCGGACCCGCTCGACCTCCGTGGGCAGCGGGCGCGACGTGCTCATCACCGCGACCTCCTCGCCGATGTCCTTCATGATCGCCCGCACCGGCACGTGGTCGCGGAGCACGAGCACGAGGTTCTCGCCGTGCGGCATGAACGCGAGGTCGTGCGCGAGCAGGCAGTGCACGACCGGCCGCAGGTAGGCGTCGAGGTAGCGGCGTACCCACGTCGCGGCGTCGACCCCGGACGCCCCGACGAGCGCCGACACCAGCGAGCGCCCCGACCGGTCGCGGTGCAGCAGCGCCGCCATCGTCATCAGCCGCTCGCCCGCGGCCAGCGACGGCACCGGGCTCTCGCGCCAGAGCGCGGCGATCATCTTGGTGTAGGGGGAGCGGGTCCCGAGCCGGTGGTAGGCGTCGCCGGTGTAGCCGACCGACGCGATCTCGCGCAGCACCGAGAAGCCGCACGCCCGCAGCGTCGGGTCGCCCGACACCACCGAGTGCACCCACTCGTTGATGGCCGGCGTCGCCGCCATGTAGCGCGGCGACAACCCGCGCATGAAGCCCATGTTCTGGATCGAGAGGGCGGTCTTCACGTAGGGCTGCGCGGGATCGGTGAGGTTGAAGAACGTGCGGATCGACTGCTGCGCGCGGTAGTCGTCGGTCCCCTCGCCGAGGTGCACCAGGTCGCGCCTCGCCAGGTCGGGCGCGAAGGTGATCGCGATCTTGTTGCGCCACTGCCACGGGTGCACCGGCACCAGGTGGTAGTCGTCCGGGTCGAGCCCGGCGGCCACCAGCATCTCCGTGTCCTGCACCCCGGCGTCCCCGGCGAGCAGCGTGTGCTCGCACCGTGCGGCCAGCCAGTGCAGCCGCACGGTGCTGCCGGTCTCGGGCGCGTACGCCGCGTAGTCGTCGGCCCCGAAGCCGACCCGCCCGTTGTTGGCGACGAAGGCCGGGTGGCCCTCGGTCATCGCCGCCTCGACCTCCTGGTAGTCGGCCACCAGCAGGTCCTCGACCGTCGCGGTCTGGTGCGTGAGCTTCCAGCAGGCCGCGGCCAGCGTGGCCGCCAGCTCCTCGAGGTAGGTCGGCAGCAGCGCGTCCGGGATGCCCAGCAGGTCGGCGAGCTCGACGACGAGGTCCTGCACGTCGAGCTCCGCGGGCTCGTCCTTCACGACCCGCGCCAGCGACGCCGCGTCGACGGCCCAGTGGTCCAGGGCGAGCCGCTGCGCGGCGAAGGAGTACGTCGTGTCGCCGGCCGGCGTGGTCAGGACCCAGCCGTCGCCGTCCGCCACCGGCGCCAGCAGCCGCTCGTGGGAGAGCTCGGCGATCGCCTTGGCGACCAGGTGCCGCTGCGCGGTGGCGAGGTGCTCGGGGGTGAGGTGGTCGCGCTCGCGCACCGACAGCACCGCCTCCTTGGTGGGCAGCGTGACCGTGCGCAGCTCGCGGAAGCCGAACGCCGCGTTCAGCGCCCGGATCCGCTCGTTGCGCGGGTCCGGCTCGACGACGACGCGCCGCACGGCCGGGTCCGCGAAGCAGTGGTCGAGCACGGCTGCGAAGACGGCGCGCGTGAAGCCGTGCACCGGCTGCTCGGTCGGCGCGACCAGCACGTGCATCCCGAGGTCGCCGTCGCGCAGCTCCGGCAGGCCCGCGAGCTCGGAGTGCGCGGGATCGTAGGTCTCGACGAGGAACGCGGGTACGCCGTCGGCGCGGCCCAGCCACGCGTGGTGGTGCGGGCTCTCCTCGATGAGGCGGTACTCCCGCTCCACGTCGGCCGGGCCGGCGTCCTGCATCTGCCAGTAGACGCTGCGCGGGTGCGTCACCCACCGGTGCAGGAGGAGGGCGTCGCGGTCGAGGTCGAGGGGCTCGAGGGTGAGGCGGGTCATCGCGGTGCTCCGAACGTCTGGACGGCGATCTGCTTCTCGATCGGGTAGACCTCGCGGCCGGTCATCGCCGCGATGATCACCGAGTTGCGGTAGGCGCCCATCCCGAGGTCGGGCGCGGCCAGGCCGTGGGTGTGCTCCTCGGCGTTCTGCACGAAGATCTCCCGGTCGGCGTGGTCGACCGTGTAGCCCCGGGCGACGTCGAACCGGCCCTGCTCGTCCCAGCGGATGCGGTCGCGCACCGGGTCGAGGAACGACGGCACCTCGGCGGCGTACCCGGTCGCGAGCACGAGCCCGTCGGTGCGCAGCGTGAAGTCCTCGCCGGTCTCGTCGTGGTGGCAGGAGAGCTCGTACGCCCCGTCCTGCACCGCACCGGTCACGGTCGTGCTGGTGAGCAGCGTCGTGCGCGGCCCGTCGCCCTGCACACGCAGGCGGTAGTGCAGGTCGAAGATCTCGTCGACCAGGTCGGCGCTGATGCCCTTGTAGAGCGAGCGCTGCTCGCGGCCGAGTCGCTCCCGCGTGGCCATCGGGAGCCCGTGGAAGTACGACGTGTACTCCGGCGACGTCATCTCCAGTGTCAACTTGGTGTACTCCATCGGGAAGAACCGCGGGCTGCGGGTCAGCCACGTCAGCCGGTAGCCGTGGTCGGGGCTCTCGGCCAGCAGGTCGCGGTAGATCTCCGCCGCGCTCTGCCCGCTGCCCACGATCGTGATCGAGTCGAGGCGCTGGAGCTCGGCCTTGTGGTCGAGGTACGCCGAGGAGTGGATGCCCGTGCCGCGCAGCGCCTCCGGCACCTGGGGCCGGGTGCCCACCCCGAGCACCAGCCGCTTCCCCCGGTGGACGTCCCCGGTCGACGTCGTCGCGACGTACGACGAGCCGTCGTGGTCGACGCGCGTCACGGCCTGCCCGAACCGCACGCTGTCGAGGCGCTCGGCGGCCCAGCGGCAGTAGTCGTCGTACTCGCGGCGCAGGGGGTAGAACGACTCGCGGATGTAGAACGGGTAGAGGTTGCCGGTCTCTTTGAGGTAGCTGAGGAACGACCAGCGCGACGAGGGGTCGGCCATCGTGACCAGGTCGGCGAGGAACGGCACCTGCAGGGTCGCGTCGTCGAGCATCATGCCCGGGTGCCAGGCCAGGCGGTCGCGCGCCTCGAGGAAGACCCCGTCGAGCTCGTCGAGCGGGTCGGTGAGGCAGGCCAGGCCGAGGTTGAAGGGCCCGACGCCGATGCCGATGAAGTCCCTCATCAGGCGACCTCCTGCCGCAGGTCGGCGGCGGCCGCGACGACCTCGCCCACGATCGCCAGCACGTCCTCGCGGGTCGCCATCGGGTTCAGGAGCGTGAGCTTGAGCCAGCGCCGGCCGGCCACCCGGGTGGACGCCACCATGGCCTGGCCGCGTTCGTAGAGCACCGCGCGGACCCGCTCCAACGCATCGTCGCCGACACCGGCGGGGCGGAACACCAGCGTGCTGAGCTGCGGCGTGGCGGCGAGCTCGACGTCGGGGTCCGCGTCCAGCACCGCACCGACCTCGGTGGCGAGGTCGGCCACCGCGTCGACGTACTGCCCGATCGCCTCGGCGCCCATGACCCGCAGCGTCAGCCACAACTTGAGCGCGTCGAAGCGGCGCGTGGTCTGGAGGCTCTTGTCGACCTGGTTGGGGTGGGCCGCGTCCTTCGGGTTGAGGTAGTCGGCGTGCCAGGTCACGTGGCCGAGCTGCGCGCCGTCACGGACGACGAGCGCGCTCGCGGAGACCGGCTGGAACCAGGTCTTGTGGAAGTCGATCGTCACCGAGTCGGCGCGGTCGATGCCGTGCAGCAGGTGCCGGCGGGTGGGGGAGGCGAGCAGGCCGCCGCCGTAGGCCGCGTCCACGTGCAGCCATGCGGCGTACCCCTCGCACAGGGCGGCCACCTCCGGCAGCGGGTCGATCGCGCCGAAGTCGGTGGTGCCGGCGGTAGCCACGACGGCCATCGGGACCAGGCCGGCAGCGGCGACCTGCGCCAGCGTGCGGCCGAGCGCGCCGACGTCCATCCGCCGGTCGCCGTCGGTGGGGACGGTGAGGACCGCCGCGTCGCCGAGGCCGAGGAGGCGGGCGGACTTCTGGACGCTGAAGTGGCCGTCCTCGCTGGCCACGATCCGCAGGGCCGCCGGCGCGTGTCCCGCGGCGATCGCTCGGTCGCGGGCGAGGTGCAGGCCCTGGAGGTTGGACTGCGTGCCCCCGCTGGTGAAGACGCCGTCCGCGCTGGGACCGAAGCCGATCCGGCCGGCCGTCCAGTCGACCAGGTGCCGCTCGACGAACGTCGCGCCGACGCTCTGGTCGAAGGTGTCCAGGCTGGAGTTCACCGCGCTGACGAACACCTCGGCGAGGAGGGCGGGGAGGACCACCGGGCAGTTGAGGTGGGCGGCGTAGGCCGGCTCGTGGAACCACACCGCGTCGTCGAGGTAGACCCGGCTCAGCTCCTCGAGCGCGGCGCCGGCGTCGCCGAGCGGCCGGTCGAGGTCGACGTCGGCCACCCCCCGGGCCGGCCCGGGCCCGCGGCCCCCCCCCCCCCCGGCCG
>JAEZKN010000245.1 GCA_023415395.1 Actinomycetes bacterium | reverse complement strand
TGGCGGCGCTGTTCCCGATGGAGCTCATCCTCCAGGAGGTCACGACCGAGCGATACGTCGAGATCCCGGAGCCGGTGCTCGACGTCTACCGGCAGTACCGGCCCAGCCCGCTGTACCGGGCCCGGCGCTGGGAGCAGAAGCTCGGGACCAAGGCGCGGATCTACTACAAGAACGAGGGCGTCTCCCCCGCCGGCTCGCACAAGACGAACACGTCGGTGCCGCAGGTCTACTACAACGCCCAGAACGGCATCACCAAGCTCACCACCGAGACCGGCGCCGGGCAGTGGGGCACCGCGCTCTCCTACGCCTGCTCGCTGTTCGGCCTGGTGTGCGAGGTCTGGCAGGTCGGGGCGTCCTTCGACACCAAGCCGCAGCGCCGCACGCTCATCGAGGTCTTCGGCGGCACCGTGCACCGCTCGCCGAGCCGGCTCACCGAGTCCGGCAAGGCCTTCCCCGAGGACCACCCGGGCTCGCTGGGCATCGCGATCTCCGAGGCGGTCGAGGTGGCGGCGCAGCGCGAGGACACCAAGTACGCCCTCGGCTCGGTGCTCAACCACGTGCTGCTCCACCAGACGGTCATCGGCGAGGAGACGCTGCGCCAGCTGGCCAAGGCCGGCGAGTCCGGCGCGGACCTCGTCGTCGGGTGCGCCGGCGGCGGCTCCAACTTCGCCGGCCTGACCTTCCCGTTCCTGCGCGAGAAGCTCGCCGGCCACCAGAGCCCGCGGATCCTGGCGGTGGAGCCGACGTCCTGCCCGACGCTCACCCGGGGCGAGTACCGCTACGACTTCGGCGACACGGCCGGGCTGACGCCGCTGATGAAGATGTACACGCTCGGCCACGACTTCGTGCCCTCCCCGATCCACGCGGGCGGGCTGCGCTACCACGGGATGGCGCCGCTGGTCTCGCACGCCGTCCACGAGGGCCTCATCGAGGCGACCGCGCTCCACCAGCGCGAGTGCTTCGAGGCCGCGGTCGAGTTCGCGCGCACCCAGGGCGTCGTGCCCGCCCCCGAGTCGTCCCACGCCCTGGCCCAGGTACGCCGGGAGGCGCTGGCCGCCACCGACGAGCAGGTCATCGTGGTGGGGCTCTCGGGCCACGGGCTGCTCGAGCTCGGGGCCTACGAGAGCTTCCTGTCCGGGCGGCTCGAGGACGACCCGCTGTCCGACGAGGACCTGGCGACGGCGCTGGCCGGCGTGCCGGTGGTGTGAGCCGGCGTCACCCCTTCACGAAGACGGCCCGCTCGACCACGGTGCGGTTGACCCGCACCCGCAGCCGGATCGACTCCCGGCCCTCGGCCCGGCCGTCACGCACGGTCGGGACCGAGAGGACCACCTTGGTCTGACCGCTGGGGAGCCGGTCGTAGAGGGTGGGTCGGTAGCGCCACAGCGGCTTGCCGGCCTCGGGGCTCATCCCGACGTTCCGCTCGAACCACCGCCGCGGCACGTCGTCGGCCGCCAGCGCGGGCTGCGGGCTCTTGACGACCCGTCCCGAGAGGTAGAGGTCGTAGTCGACCGGCGCACCGAGGGTGACCACCCACTGGGCGGAGCGGCCCTCGGCGACGGTGCGCTTGCGGACCTTGATCCGCAGCGCCGGAGTCGGGTCGTCGTCCACGACGGCGAGCCGGCCGATGTAGGCGTCGGTCATCATGTTGCGGACGGGCCACGCGACCGCCGAGGTGACGGCGATGTCGAAGTCGTCGCGGCGGTCGGGCTGGTAGGTCACCGGGATCGACCCCGACGTCTGCCCGGGGGCGAGGTCGACGTTGAAGCGCTGCACCTCGCCCACGGCCTGCCCGGCCGTGACCACCTGGAAGCGCGCCGGGCGGGTCACCTCGCCGACGACCGTGAACGGCAGCGACGCGGTGACCGGCTTGGTGCCGTTGCCCTCCTTGACCCGCACGCGGCCGAGGTCCACCGTCGGCAGGCGCACGGCGGGCACGGCGGCCAGCTCGGCCGGGGCGGCGGAGAGGTCGGCGACCCACACCCGGCCGGCGGCACTGGCGCTGACCAGGTCGACGCGGACGATCCGCGCGAGGTCGACGCCGGCGGCGCTCGCCGGGTCGGCGACGAGCGTCTCGGCCCAGTACTTCTGGGTGTCCTCCTTCACGCCGAGCCCGGGCAGGGTGCCCCCGCCCTGCGGCGTGAGGACCGCGCTGCCCCCGTCGGCGTCGGTGATCCGCACGCGCAGGTCGACGTCGCCGGCATTGGGGTCGACGATGGTGCGCAGCTCGAGCCTCTCCGCGCTGAGGTCGAGCGGCTCGTCGAGGACCACGCCGCCGGTCTGGCCGGCCGCGGTCCACGACATCTGGAAGAACTCACGCGTGGCCAGGCGCTCGTAGGTCTCGGGCCAGTGCGGCCGCGTGCCGGAGTAGTCCAGGCCGTAGCCGCACGACGCGATCTTGCCGGGGGCGTAGTCGCCCCGGCACAGGCGCGTGGTGGCGCCGTCGGCCAGGGCCAGGCCCAGGTCGCGGCCCGGCGCGCGCACGTCGCGGCCGCCGCCGATCGCGTGGCTGAGGACCTGGGCGTCGCCGATCGAGTCGACCCGGGCGCGCGAGCCGTCGAAGAGCGGGAGCACGTCCTGGTCGTCGTCGGCGAAGAGGTGCACGGCACCGGCGACGTACGCCGTGCCGACGTCCTGCTGCTCGGTCGCGCTGAGCCGGTCGGGGTTCTTCTCGCCGCACTCGGCCCGGCGCGGGCCGCCCCAGTCGTCCCACGCGGGCGCGGCCGCCTGGCCGGGGGTCCACTCGGTGTTGAAGTAGTTGTGGTTGGCGCCCATGACGAGCACCGAGCTCTTCAGCGAGGTGTCGCCGGTCGTGAGGTCGCGGGCGGTGTCGGTGAACTTCTGGCCCTGGAGGTCGCTGACGTCGCCGTCGCAGAACGGCAGCAGGGTGACGGTCGGGACGTAGGGCGCCGTCTGGTTGGCGAAGTCGGTCGGCGCGACGAGGACCTGGCCGGCGATGCGGTAGGGCGCGCTCAGCGGGATCTGGATCGAGGCGCGGTTCACGCCCTCGCCGCCGCGGCTGTGGCCGACGAGCACGACCCGGTCCATGTCGACCTGGTGCTCCGCGGCGAGGTCGACCCACTCACGCAGGTGCGCCTCGACGATCTCGGCGCGGGCGTCGGCCCCGCCGTCCTCGACGCGGTAGTCCTGGGCGTTGATGCCGTTCACGCGCACCGAGACGGTCGCATAGCCCTGCGAGGCCAGCACCCGCTGCACGTAGTCGTAGCCGAGCTGGCTCGGGATCTCCTGCTCCGGCGCCTGGCAGGGCCACTCGCCGCCACCGCTGAACTCGTCGGAGGGGTCGTAGCAGACGCTGTGCCGTCCGTGCATGAACAGCACGAGCGGGCGCGGCCCGGTCTCCGCGTCGAGCGCGGGCTCGACCACGTGCCCCACCATCTCGATCGGGACCCGCATGCCGCTGACCTTCACGCCGGGCAGCTCGTAGTCGCTGGTCACCACCTCGTAGGGCCCCGGCGTCGCCGGGTCGTCCGCGAGCGTGACGGTGCCGGGCAGGTCGAGCGCGCGGGCCGCGGGCGCACCGAGGCGGGCGCGGTCGTCGCCGACGTGGTCGAGACGGTCCCCCGAGAGGACCACGTCGAGGTCGGCCGGGTCGGGGACCGCGGCCGAGGTCACCACCGCGTGCACGGTGCGACCGTCGTCGGCGACGGTCGGCGGGCCGACCAGCAGCCCGGCCGGGCCGGTGATCGTCGGCCGGTCCGAGGTGAGCGGCAGCGCGCGGGGCGAGCGCCACGACACGTCGTACCGCCCGTCGCCCAGCGAGGTCACCTGCCAGGCGCCGACCTCACCCTTGGTGGGTACGCCGGGCGCGGCCGCGGCCGTGCTCCCGGTCGCGCCCACCGCGAGGACGGTGGTGGCGGCGGTCGCGAAGGCGACCAGGACGGCGCCCATGCGCCTGCGTGCTCCCATGCCGATCATCATGCCGTTCCTGTGCCTCCGCGTCTCGTCCGCACCACCGTGGCGCTCGCGTCTTCGACGCCCCGGCCGCCGAAAAGGTTGCGTCCAGCAGTCGGCGACATTTCGGCACCGCGCCCGACCCGACCTAGGCTGGTCAATCGTGAAGGCGCTGCTGCTCGAGAACATCCACCCGGTCGCCGTCGAGGTCCTGGAGGCCCGCGGCTTCGAGGTCGACCTGCGCCTGGGATCCCTCTCCGAGGACGAGCTGGTCGCGACCCTGCCCGGCGTCCACCTCCTGGGCATCCGCTCCAACACCCACCTCACCGCGCGCGTGCTCGACGCCGCCACCGACCTGCTGAGCGTCGGCTGCTTCTGCATCGGCACCAACCAGGTCGACCTGGTCGCCGCCGCCCACCAGGGCATCCCGGTCTTCAACGCGCCCTACTCCAACACGCGCAGCGTGGTCGAGCTGGTCATCGGCGAGATCATCGTCCTGGCCCGCCGGCTGGCCGAGAAGAACGAGAAGATGCACGCCGGCGTGTGGGACAAGTCGGCCAAGGGCAGCCACGAGATCCGCGGCCGCACCCTCGGCATCGTCGGCGACGGCAACATCGGCCCCCAGCTCTCCAACCTCGCCGAGGCGATGGGCCTGCGGGTCATCTTCTTCGACACCGCCGACCGCCTCGCCCACGGCAACGCGCAGCGGATGCGCACGCTCGACGAGCTGCTCGCGCAGGCCGACGTCGTCTCGCTGCACGTCGACGGGCGCCCGGGCAACGCCGGCTTCTTCGGCGCGGAGCAGTTCGCGAAGATGAAGCCGCGCAGCCTGTTCATCAACGCCGCCCGGGGCATGGTCGTCGACACCGAGTCGCTGCGCGAGCACATCCTCTCCGGTCACATCGCCGGCGCCGCCCTCGACGTCTTCCCGGTCGAGCCCAAGGCCCAGGGCGACCCGTTCGAGTCGCCGCTGCGCGGCCTCGACAACGTGATCCTGACGCCGCACGTCGGTGGCTCGACCCAGGAGGCGCAGGAGGAGATCGGCTTCTTCGTCGCCAACAAGCTCGCGGGCTTCTCCCTGGAGGGCCGCACCGAGCTCAGCGTGAACGTGCCCGCCGTCCAGGCGCCCCAGCTGCAGGCGGGACACCGGATCGGCTACCTGCACGTCAACGTGCCCGGCGTGCTGGCGAGCGTGAACGGCGTGCTCGCCGACGCCGGCGCGAACGTCACCGGGCAGTACCTCGCCACCCGCGGCGAGCAGGGCTACGTCGTCACCGACACCCTCGACCCGCTGCCGGCGGACGCGCTGGAGAAGCTCGCCCAGTCCGAGACCGCGATCTGGCTGCGCACCTGGGACGCCGCCCCGGCCTGAGCTCGCGAAGGCCGGGACCCAGCCGCCAGGTCGAGCAACCGCCCGACCGGCGCAGGAGGTCGTGACCGGCGTGTCGCGACCCCCTAGCCCGGGCACAACCGGCTGCGCCACCGGTTTTCGGGCACCTACCTTCGTCCGGCCCCGCACCACGGCGGGGACCCCAGGAGGAGGAAGGACGATGGAGAGGATCACCGACAAGCTGCTCAGCTGGGCCTCGCTGCTCGAGGACGGCACGCGGGACCAGGCGGTCACGACGGCGCGGATGCCGTTCATCCACCCGCACCTCGCACTGATGCCGGACGCCCACCTGGGCCTGGGCGCGACCGTGGGGTCGGTCATCCCGACGCTCGGCGCGATCATGCCCGCCGCCGTCGGCGTGGACATCGGCTGCGGCATGATCGCGGTCCGCACCCAGCTGGTCCGCGAGGACCTGCCGGGTGACCGGCGCCGGCTGCGCGAGGAGATCGAGCGGGCCGTGCCGCTGTCCGCCGGGGCCGCGAACCGCAGCGTCAGCCGCGACCACACCCGAGCCCGGCTCGAGCAGCTCGGCGCGCTCGCCGAGGAGGCGGGCTTCGACCCCGCCACCTACGCGAAGCGGTGGGACCTCCAGCTCGGCACCCTCGGCTCGGGCAACCACTTCATCGAGGTGACCGCGGACGAGCAGTCCCGGGTCTGGCTCTTCCTCCACTCCGGGTCCCGGGGCGTCGGCAACAAGATCGCCCAGCGGCACATCGCGGTCGCGCAGCGGATCTGCGCGACCGAGGACCTCCCGCACCGCGACCTCGCCTACCTCACCGAGGGCACCGCGGAGTTCGACGCCTACGTCGCGCAGATGCGCTGGGCGCAGACCTACGCCCTGCTCAACCGCGAGGAGATGATGGACCGCGTCGTCCGCCAGGTGTCCGAGTGGGTCGGCGAGCCCGTGCAGCGGCTCGAGGAGATCAACTGCCACCACAACTACACCGAGGTCGAGGAGCACTTCGGCGAGCGCGTGTGGCTCTCCCGCAAGGGTGCGATCAACGCCGAGGCCGGCCGGCCCGGCCTGATCCCCGGGTCGATGGGGACGGCGTCGTACGTCGTCCGCGGACTCGGCAACGCCGACGCGCTGCGGTCCGCGCCCCACGGCGCGGGGCGGGCGTTCTCGCGCACCCGGGCCCGCAAGAGCTTCACCGTCGAGGACCTGCGGGCCGCGATGGGCGACATCGAGTACCGCGACACCGACGCCTTCATCGACGAGATCCCGGCGGAGTACAAGGACATCGACGTCGTGATGGCCGACGCCGCCGACCTGGTCGAGGTGCGGCACACGCTGCGGCAGCTGGTCAACGTCAAGGGCGACTGACCACCGGTCCGTAGGCTCGGTGGCATGGCAGGCGTCGGTGGCGTGCGGGAACGGCTCGGGCACGAGCTGTTCCTGCGCGTCGCCGGCCCCGACGGCGCCACGCACGCCGAGCGGATCCACCGGCGGCCGGGTCCGCGCTGGTTCGAGCCGGACAGCCCGATCGCGCGGGTGCACGGGGACGCCTCGATGTTCGTCGGCGGGATCCGCGCCCTGCTGCTGCAGACCCTGCACCCCGCCGCGATGCGCGGCGTCGCCGAGCACAGCGGCTACCGCGGCGACATGTGGGGCCGCCTGGCCCGCACCAGCCGCTTCCTGGCGGTGACGACCTTCGGGCACGTCGAGGACGCCGAGCAGGCGGTCGCGGCCGTGCGGGCGATCCACGAGCGGGTGACCGGCGCGATGCCCGACGGCACGGGGTACGCCGCCAGCGACCCCCACCTGCTCGGCTGGGTGCACGCGGCCGAGGTCGACAGCTTCCTGCGCGCCCACGACCGGTACGGCGCCGAGCCGCTCGTCGGCCCCGACCGCGACACCTACGTCGCCCAGGCCGGCGAGGTGTCCGCCCGCCTCGGGGTGGTCGATCCTCCGCGGACCGAGGCGGAGCTGGCCGCGGTGCTGGCCGCGTACCGACCCGAGCTGCGCGGCACCCCCGAGGCCCGCGAGGCCGTCCGCTACGTGCTGCTGCGTCCGCCGCTGCCGCTGCTCGCGCGCGGGCCCTACGCGGTCCTGGTGGCCGCCGCGATCGGGCTGATGCCGCGCTGGACCCGCCGGCCGCTGCGGCTGCCGTGGCTGCCGGTCTCGGAGCGGACGGTGGTGCCGGCGCTGGGCGGTCTGGCGACCGGCACGATCCGCTGGGCGATGACCCCGCGTCGTCTTGAGGAAACCGAGAGAATCGCTTGAGCGGGGGCCCGGAACGCCCCTCCTACGATCAGGGCATGGCTTCCCCCGCCCGTCGCCTCCTTCCCGCGCTGATCGCCCTCGCGGCCCTGCTCGCCGCGCTGCTGGCGACTCCGGCCCCGGCGGCGCAGGCGGCGGACAAGGGCATCGTCAACGGCAACATCACCTGTCCGAAGCTCGCCAAGTGCCCGAGCCTCAAGCTGCTCTGGTTCGACAAGGACTGGAACTACCTCGGCGCCAAGAAGGCCAACGGCGGCGGCTACTCGCTGACCCTGCCCCCGGGCACCTACCGGCTCCAGCTCGTCGACCAGCGGCCGGCGTACGACACCGCGAAGTTCGCGCCCACCGACGTCAAGGTCACCGTGCGCGCCAACGACCTGACCGCGCGCAACATCGTCATGCAGAAGGGCGCCTCCCTGACCGGCACGGTCAAGAACGGCACGGGACAGCCGCTCAAGAACGCCCGGGTGGTCGCGGCGCGGGCCGACGGGGCGGCGTTCGCGACGCAGGCCAACGGCAAGGGACAGTTCGCCGTGGGCGGCCTGACGGCGGGCAGGTACTCACTGTTCACCTTCGACCCGCGCAGGACCTGGGTCGACAGGAGCACCTGGGCCGGGGCGTTGCGGACCGGACAGTCCAAGAACCTCCCGATCAAGCTGCGCAAGCGCGCCGGCAGCCTCACCGTCTACCTCTTCCAGCCGCAGGGGTTGCTGAGGACCAAGACGACCCTGACGGTCACCAGCCGGACGACCGGCCAGTGGTGGTCGGCGACGTCGAGCACAGGCACCTTCGTCTTCCGCGGGGTGCACCCGGGCAGGTACAACGTGGAGTTCGAGGGCGCCGGCGTGTGGTTCGCCAAGTCCGGCGCGGTCGGCAAGGCGGACGTGAAGCCCGGGAGGATGGCCTTCGGCGACTTCCACCTCACCAAGCGGGGCGGGTGGCTCACCGGACACGTCGTCGACGGCGGTGGGTCACGCATGGTGGCCTTGACCCCGGCCTGGACCAACGGCCCGGGCATGACCGTGCGGCTCTTCGACTCGGCAGGCCGGGAGCTGGCCCGCACCGAGAGCGACGCCGAGGGCAGGTTCAAGCTCGAAGGCCAGATCGCCACCCAGGACGGCCTGAAGATCGTGGTCGACCCTCCCGCGACCTCCGGGAACTACATGGTCGGCCAGCTCCGCTGCCAGTTCGCCCCGGCAGAGTTCACCGGCTACTCGGCCCGCGTCGGCGAGGAGTGGTACATCGGCCAGCTGTCGGTCCCGCGCGCCGCCCAGCAGGACAACCCGGACTGCCTCAGCTGACCACCATGTCGGTGTCGGACCACCAGGCCCGCATCGAGGTGATCCTCGCGTCCTCGTCGAAGGTCATGACCTCGATCGGCGCGAGCGCGAAGGTCGCGTCGTCGGTGATGGTGGTGACCTCGAAGTGGAACGCCGCCTCCCCGGCGGCGACGCGCAGGGTGAGCAGCCGGGTCTCGGTCCGCAGCGGCTCGATCGCGGCGTAGAAGCCGCGGATCGCCTCCCGGCCGCGCAGCACGTCGGCACCGACCGGGTCCTCGAGGGTCGCGTGCTCGGCGTACAGCGCGACGATCTCGTCGGCGGTGCCGGTCGCGACGAGGCGGACGTACCGCTCCACGACCTCGCGCACGCGCTCGTTGCTCGCTGCCATCCGACCTCCAGAATTGGAACGTGTTCTATTGAGGAGCCACCGTAGCGCTCCCGCGCCGGGTGCTGCTTGCATGTCCGGCGTGGACCTCCTCGCGGACTGGCCGCTCCCGGCGGAGCGGGCGCTCGGCGCCCAGCTCGTCGCGTCCTACGCGCACCCCGAACGCGGCTACCACGACAGCCGGCACCTGACCGAGGTGCTCGAGCGCCTCGGTGAGCTGGCCGCGCACGGCGAGGTGTTCGACCGGATGCCGGTGGTGCTCGCGGCGTGGTTCCACGACAGCGTCTACGACGGCCAGCCCGACGCCGAGCGGCGCTCGGCCGCGTGGGCCGCCGAGGCGCTGCCGGGGCTCGTGGAGCAGGCCGTCGTCGAGGAGGTGGTCCGCCTGGTCCTGCTCACCGAGCACCACCGTCCCGCCGAGGACGACCGCAACGGCGGGGCCCTCTCCGACGCCGACCTGGCGATCCTGGCCGCCGGACCGGCGCGCTACGCGGAGTACGTCGCCGCCGTCCGCCGCGAGTACTCGCGCGTGCCCGACGCCGACTTCGCCGCCGGCCGGGCCGCGATCCTGCGCGACCTGCTGGCCAAGCCCCACCTCTTCCACACCGCCCACGCCCGGACGACCTGGGAGGCCGACGCCCGCGCCAACGTGGCGCGTGAGCTCGCTTCGCTGGGGTAGTCCCTGCCGGTCGGCCGGGCTCGCCCGCGTGTCGCCGACCGAAGGTCAGGGACCATCCCGCCGCTTGCGGCGACGCAGCCCCGCCTCGTGCAGCCGCGCGACCAGCTCGCGAGAGGTCACCGGGACGGCGCCGGCGGCGATGACCTCGTCGTACCACTCGGACGGCACGTCGTAGTGGTCCCGGTCGAAGCCGCGCGGCGGGATGCCGAGGGTCGCGGCGAAGGCGTGCAGCTCGTCGTAGGAGGCGTCGCTGGCCAGGTGCGACCACAGCCGTCCGTGGCCCGCGGCGTTGGGCGGGTCGATGAGGATCATCGGACCCGACTATCCAGCAGAACGGGTGGCCCGGTCGACCGCGTCGTCGAGCAGCAGCCGCCAGGAGCGGACGTGGGCCGCGTCGACGTACGCCTTGAGGGAGGCGCCGGGTCGGGCCTGGCGCCCGAGGTGGAGCTGCCGGACGCCGGCGCGCACGAACCACGGCACCTGCTCGGCGACCAGGCCGCCACCGGGCATGAGCATGCGCGCCACGCCCGGGTCGGAGGAGGCCAGGGCGAGCAGCTCGTCGAAGCCCGCCTCGAGACCGCGCGGCGAGCCCGCCGAGCACACCGCGACCAGGCCGGGCAGACCCTCGAGCCGGCGCCACGAGCGCCGCAGGTCCAAGGTGTCGTCGATGGCGCGACCGAAGGTCCACGGCACGTTCGGCAGCTGGGCGCCGAGGTAGGCACACGTCTCGATGTCGACCTCGAGGTCGGCGTCGAGGAAGCCGTAGGACACGCCGGCGGCGCCGGAGCCCAGGTAGTCCTGCGCCAGCCCGACGAGCCGGGTCATCTCCCCGCCGGTGGTGGTCCAGGTGTCGTTGAGCCGGAGCACGACGTGCACGGGCAGCTCGGTCTCGCGACTGACGGCGGAGACCAGCGCGGGCTCGGGCGAGAAGCCCTGGGCGGTCGCGAGGAGCAGGCGGTCGGCACCGCCCTCCTCCGCGCCGGGGACATCCCGGGGGTCGAGGACGGCGACCTCGAGGAGCGCCGTGCCCATGCCGGCATGCTAGGCCGCCCGACCCTCACCGAGGGGGAGCCGCGCGGGCCGGACGCATTTCCGGCGCGGGGCATGATGGGGGCATGGACCAGGGCCTGTTGCTGAGCGCACGCGCGCGGGTGCTGTCGGACCTCCAGGCACGCGGTCAGGCGACCGCCCAGGCGGTCTCCGCTCTGGAGGACGCGGTGTCCCAGCGCAAGTGGTGGGCCGAGCAGTGGCCCGAGGGCGAGCAGTACGTCGCCGGGCTCGTGGCCCAAGACGTCCAGGACGCGCTCTTCGAGACCGCCGGGCGGTGGCCGCTGTGCCTCGAGTGCGGCGACCGCGCCCCCGAGCACGCTCTCTACATCCAGCCCGACCTCGGCGGCCCCGACCCCGTCTGGGTGTGCGAGGAGTCCGGCGACGTGGTGGCGCCGCTGGGTGGGCTGTAGCGGGGTCGTCGCCGTTTCACCATGAGAGGCAGCCGAACCTGCACTTCCCACGGCGGGCATGCCATGGGAAGTGCAGGTTCACCTGCTGACCATGGTGAACCCGGGGTTCGGCAGCGACCGAGCCGACGGCGTCAGCCCTCCGAGCCGACCTGCGTCCACATCGTGTAGCGGTCGGCACGGTAGACGGTGCGCGAGACCTCGACGACCTTCTCGCCCGCGAACGCGCGCCGCGAGTGGCGCAGCACCGGGGTGCCGGGCTCGACCTCGAGCAGCTGCCCCTCCTCGTCGCCGGCGACGTCGGCGTTCACCGAGTCCTCGGCCCAGGTCGGGCGCAGGCCGCGCGACTCCAGCGCGTCGTACAGGCTGGTCGGCATGCCGCTCTGCAGGAACCCCGGCAGCAGCACCTCGTTGAGGTAGGCGTCCTCGACGCACATCGGCACGCTGTCGGCACGGCGCAGGCGGCGCCAGTGGATGACCGCGTCACCCTCGCTGATGTTCAGCGCCCGGGCCACGCCGGGGCCGGCCTGCTCACGCCGCGCGAGGAGCGTCTGCGACTCGGCCAGCAGGCCGCGGCGCGACATCTCCTCGGTGAAGCTCGTCAACCTGCTCGCCACACGCCGCGGGCGGGCCACGAAGGTGCCCCGCCCGGGGATGCGCTCCAGCAGGCCCTCGACCACGAGGGCGTCCATCGCCTGTCTCACCGTCATGCGGGCGACGCCGAACCGGTGCACGAGCTCACGTTCGCTCGGAGCAGGTGAACCCGGTGCCGCCCCCGTGACGAGCGTGCGCACGTACTCGCGCACCTGGACGTGCTTGAGCGCGCGTCCCTCGGTCACCAGCAACTCGTCCACGAGGCAAAATGTAGGTGGCCTAGGCCGGTCCCGTCCTCGGATCCACAAAACCGGGTACGCCGAGCCCCAACTCGTCCCTCAGGGTGAACCCCGATGGCGCCCGTCGGAGGGCTCCGGCAGGCTGGTCCCATGACCAGCTCCCCGCCCTCGCCGGCGGCCCCTGCCGCACGCGCCGTCGACCTGCGCAAGACCTACGGATCGGGCGACTCCGCCGTCCACGCCCTCGCCGGCGTGACCCTCGACCTCGAGGCCGGGCGCTTCACCGCGATCATGGGGCCCTCGGGCTCGGGCAAGTCGACGCTGATGCACTGCATGGCGGCCCTCGACACCCCGTCCTCGGGTGCGGTCGAGGTGGACGGCACCGACCTGGGCCGGCTCAAGGACAAGGAGCTCACGGCCCTGCGGCGGGAGCGGATCGGGTTCGTCTTCCAGGCGTTCAACCTGATCCCGACCCTGACCGCGCGCGAGAACATCCTGCTCCCGCTCAACCTGGCCGGCCACAAGCCCGACCAGCAGTGGCTCGACACCGTGGTCGACGCCGTCGGCCTGCGCGACCGCCTGGGCCACCGGCCCGGCGAGCTGTCCGGTGGTCAGCAGCAGCGGGTGGCGTGCGCCCGCGCGCTGGCCAGCAAGCCCTCGATCGTCTTCGCCGACGAGCCCACCGGCAACCTCGACAGCACCTCGGGGGCCGAGGTGCTCTCCTTCCTGCGGCGCAGCGTCGACGACTTCGGGCAGACGGTCGTCATGGTCACCCACGACGCCGTCGCGGCGTCGTACTGCGACCGCGTGGTGTTCCTGGCCGACGGCCTCGTGGTCGACGAGATCCACGCGCCGAAGCGTGAGCAGATCCTCGAGCACATGACCCGCCTCCAGGACCTCGCCGCGGCCCGCCGGCGCCAGGCCTGAGGGGACGCGGCGTGCTCAAGCTGACCCTGCGCAACCTGCTCGCCCGCAAGGTGCGGCTGGTGATGAGCGGCCTGGCGATCGTGCTGGGCGTGGCGTTCCTGTCGGGCGTGCTCGTCTTCAGCAACGGCCTGTCGAGCACCTTCGACGGCATCATCTACAGCTCGACCCCGGACGGCGTCGTGCGTGCAGAGCAGTCGGCCTCCTTCGACGGGGCCCCCTCCCAGACGACCGCGACGCTGTCGCCCGAGGACGTCGACGAGATCGGCGCGCTGCCCGAGGTGGCGCGCGCCGACGGCGACGTGGTCGGCGTCGGGATGAGCCTGCTGGCCTCCGACGGCACCGTGGTCGGCGGGACCGGCGCGCCCACCTTGGCCTTCAACCACACCGAGACCCCCAACATGGCCGGGGACCCGCCGATGGTGCTCACCAGCGGCCGCTGGCCCACCGCGCCGGACGAGATCGTCCTCGACGACGACGCGGCCGGCCGGGGCGACTACGAGCTCGGCGACGAGGTCGGCCTGCTCGCCCCCTTCGGCCAGTCCGACCGCAGCGCGACCCTGGTCGGCACCGCCGAGTTCAACGGCGGCGGCACGGCCGGCGCGACCCTGCTCGTCTTCAGCACCGAGGGCGCCCAGGACCTCTTCCTGGACGGCCAGGACGCCTTCCACCAGGTCTCGCTCACCGCAGCCGACGGGGTCACCCAGGAGCAGCTCGTCGCGGCGGTCCAGTCCGTCGTGCCCAGCGGCTTCGAGGCGGTCACCGGGGACCAGGTCGCGGAGGAGTCGCAGGACGCCATCGGTCAGTTCCTCGACGTGATCTCCACGTTCTTGCTGGTCTTCGCGATCATCGCCGTCATCGTCGGCGGCTTCATCATCGTCAACACCTTCACGATCCTCGTCGCGCAGCGCAGCCGCGAGCTGGCGCTGCTGCGCGCCCTCGGCGCCGGCCGCCGGCAGGTCACCTCGTCGGTGCTGCTGGAGGCCGTCGTGATGTCGGCGGTCGCGGCGACCGGCGCGACCTTGCCGGCCCGGCGTGCCGGGAGGAACGCGGC
>JAEZKN010000168.1 GCA_023415395.1 Actinomycetes bacterium | reverse complement strand
TCTGTTGTGTATAAGAGACCGCCCGCGGCCGCGGCGCCGGCCGCGGACGAGGCCTGGTCGCCGGGCCGCGACCAGGTCGCGGTCGGTGTGGCGGTGCTGCTCTTCGGGTCGGCCGGGGTCCTGCTGCTGCTCTCCCGGCGGGGGTCTCGGAGCGGGACCTGATGCGCCTCAGCGCCGGCCGCGGCGCATCAGCAGCCAGCCCACCGCCACGAGCAGGGCGCCGAAGCCCAGGAAGCCCAGGTCCCACGCCAGCGGACCCCCGAGGTCGTCTCGGACGTGGTGCACCCCGAGCAGCTGGTGGTCGACCAGCCCCTCGGCCAGGTTGAACAGGCCCCACCCCGCGAGCAGCCCGCCGAGGTGGAAGGTCCAGCTCGGGGCGAGCCGACCCTGGCGCCACAGGGCGAGCGTCACGATCGAGGCGCCGACGACGATCAGCCAGGTGGCCGCGTGGAAGAAGCCGTCCGCCAGCGTGTTCACCTCCAGCCCGGCCAGGGTGCGCGGCGAGCGCTCGGCGCTGACCATGTGGTGCCACTGGAGGATCTGGTGCAGCACGATGCCGTCCACGAACCCGCCCAGGCCGATGCCGAACATCAGGCCGGGCGCCGGGCTGGGTGGTTCCCGCAGGGTCGTGTCGTCCACCGTCACGGCGCGCCGGTACCCGAGCGCCGCCGCTCGCACGCCGCCGGACCTAGGGTGCGGCCATGGAGCAGCGCAGCGACGCGGCGGAGTCCCGCGAGAAGGCCGACGGCCGCGGACCGTTCGAGCGGTTCGTGGAGGCGGTCCACGACCGGGTCAGCCGGGCACCGTTCTTCCTCCTCTGCGCCGCGCTGGTCGTGGCCTGGGCGGCGAGCTTCCCGCTGTGGTCGAGCGCCAAGTCCTGGCAGGTCGCGATCCACACCGTCGCGAGCGTGGTCACGCTCCTGCTGCTCGCCCTGCTGGAGAACTCCGGCCGCCGGGCCGAGGAGGCGGCCCAGGAGAAGCTCAACGTGATCGCCGAGGCGCTCTCGGACCTGATGCGCTCCCGCGCCCAGGACGACCCCCACCTCGAGAGGTCGGTCCGCAGGCTCCGGGACGCGGTCGGCCTCGAGGAGCGTCACTAGCGGTGCTGCCCAGGCACCTCGTCGGCGCCCCGTCCTAGGGTGACGGTGTGCGCACCGAGGACGTCCGACGGATCCCGCTCGGCACCTTCACCCGGCCGTCCGAGGAGACCGGCGGCGCGCCCCGGGCCGAGGTGGTCAACGGCTACCTCGTCCGCCACGACGCCGGGCTCGTGCTGCTCGACACCGGCATGGGGCGCGGCGACGACGGCACCGAGGCGTGGTACCGCCCGCAGCGCATCGACCTCCCCGCCGCGCTCGCCACCGCCGGCGTACGCCTGGAGGACCTCACGCTCGTGGCCAACTGCCACCTCCACTTCGACCACTGCGGCGGCAACCCGCTGCTGGGGACGACGCCGGTGCTCTGCCAGCGCGACGAGCTCGCGACCGCCCGGGCCGGCGGCTACACCTTCGACCACCTGCTCGACGGCGTGCGCTGGGAGCTGCTCGACGGGGAGTCCGAGCCGCTGCCCGGCCTCCACGTCGTCCCGACCCCGGGCCACGTCGACGGTCACCAGTCCCTCGTCGTCGAGTGCGCCGACGGCTCCGTCGTGGTGGCCGGGCAGTCCCACGAGCACGCCGCCGACTGGCGCGTCGACGACCCGACGCCCTGGATGGCGCGGCTGCTGTCCTTCGACCCGAAGCGGGTCGTCTTCGCCCACGACGACGAGGAGTGGGCCCCGTGACCGAGGTCGCGGGCCGGTGGTTCCGCAACGTCTACGCCCGTGACGTGGTCGTGCGGGGCGGCTGGTTCGAGGACGTCGACATCGACGCCGCCCTGGTCAACGTCACCGTCAACGGGGTCGACATCGGCCCGCTCGTCGAGGCGGAGCTCAACCGCCGCGACCCGGAGCGACACCTGATCCACCCGGTCGACGCCGATGAGTTCCGGGCGGGGTGGGCGATGACCGAGCGCCGCTGGGCCGCGACCGTGGAGCGCGCCCGCGCCCTGCCCGAGGAGCTCCTCCACGAGCGGGTCGACGGCGAGTGGTCCTTCATCGAGACCCTGCGTCACCTGGTGATGGCGACCGACGCGTGGGTGCTCCGTGTCGTCGAGGGCGACCCCTCCCCCTTCAGTCCGCTCGGCCTGCCGCACGACGAGATGGGCGAGGTCCCGGGCGTCCCGAACGACCGCTCCCTGCGGCCCGCGCTCGACCACGTGCTCGCGGTCCGAGCGGAGCGGATGGCCGTCGTCCGCCGGGTCGTGGCGTCGCTCACCGACGCGGGCATCGACGCGATGACCGAGCCGGTCACCGAGCCCGGCTACCCCGCCCCGGAGAGCTACCGCGTCGGCGCGGTGCTCGAGACCATCCTCGTCGAGGAGTTCCAGCACCGGGAGTACGCCGAGCGCGACCTCGCCGTGCTGGAGGCTCGCCACCCGTGAGACCCCCGCGAGACCGGCTGGTCGGCCTCGACGTCGCCCGCTGCCTGGCCCTGCTGGGCATGGTCGCCACCCACGTCCTCGACGAGCGCACCCCGGCGGGCGACCTGACGACCGCGCAGTGGCTGGCCGGCGGCCGGTCCTCGGCGCTGTTCGCCGTGCTGGCCGGGGTGAGCCTGGCCCTGATGACGCGGCGCGACCGCGGTCCGCGCGACCTGGCGGCGATCGCCGTACGTGCCCTGCTGATCGCGCTCCTCGGCCTGGCCCTGGGCGGGCTCGACAGCGGGCTGGCGGTGATCCTCACCTACTACGGCGTGCTCTTCCTGCTCGGCCTGCCGTTCGTGCTCCTGCGCGCGCGGTCCCTCGCGATCCTCTGCGCGTCCTGGGTCCTCGTCGCCCCGGCGCTCTCGCACGTCGTGCGGCCGCACCTGCCCGAGCGTGGGTTCGCCAGCCCCACCTTCGAACAGCTCGCGGACCCCGGGCAGCTGCTCAGCGAGCTGCTGCTCACCGGCTACTACCCCGTCGTTCCGTGGCTCGCCTACCTCCTCGCCGGGCTGGCGCTCGGCCGGGCCGACCTGCGCGACCCGCGGCTGCTCCGCGTCCTCGCCCTCGGTGGTCTCGGCCTCGCGGTGGTCGCGACGCAGGTCTCGCGCGTGCTGGTCGACCCCGCCGTCGCCGCCGAGCACGCCACCGGCATGTACGGCACCACCCCCGCCGACGGCGACTGGTCGTGGCTGCTGGTGGTGGCGCCGCACAGCGCCACGCCGTTCGACCTCGCCCAGACCATCGGCAGCGCGCTCGCCGTCATCGGCGGCTGCCTGCTGCTCGAGCGGGCGCTGCCCCGTCCCGGCGTGGTCGCGCTCGCGGTGCTCTTCGGCGCCGGCGCGATGACGCTGACCCTCTACTCGCTGCACGTGGTGATGCGCACGCCGCAGGCGTGGCCCGAGGAGCATCCCCAGGCCTTCAGCACCCACGTCGCGGTGC
>JAEZKN010000151.1 GCA_023415395.1 Actinomycetes bacterium | reverse complement strand
GCGTAGCGCCGGGCAGCACCGACCAGCGCGGAGACCGGGCTCATCGGGTCCGCGGCGGCCTCGCCCGAGGCCAGGCTGGCCAGGCGCTCCTCGGCGCCCATGCTCATCTGGATGACCTGGCCATCGGCACTCACGATGACCACCGCCGGCCCGCGCACCGTCGTCGCCGGCGCGTCGGCCAGGCGGGCCAGCATGCCGCCGCGCACGCCGCGCGCGAAGTGGGTCGACAGCGAGGCCAGCAGGTCCACGTCCTCGGGTGAGAACGGCGCGTCGTCGGCCCCGCGGAACAGCGCCATCGCGCCCCACGTCCGGGTGCCCTCGCGGAAGGCGACGCGAGCCTCGTCGCCGAACCCGAAGTTCGGCCGCATGAAGACCTCCATGCGGGTGGAGCGCTCGACCTCGCCGCCGTGCACGAGGTGGACGCTCGCCGCCGGTGACTCGGCCACGGCGAGCTCGGTGAACGCGGTCGGCTCGACGCCGCCGTACTCCACCAGCCCGAACTCGTGGTCGTGGCTGTTGACGTCGCGCAGGTGACCGTACTTGCGTGCGCTCGTCAGCATGTGGGTGTCGGGGTCGTGGGTGCCCAGGCAGGCCCCTACCCACGGGATCGCCCGACGCACCGACAGCGTCGCCTCCTCGAGGAACGTGTCGAGGTCCAGGCCGGCGCGCGAGAGCACGTCGACGTCGCTGCGCACGCGCTCGGCGGTCAGTCCTCGGGCCACCCTGGAAGTGTCACAAGCGCCGGCGGCGCCGCACATCCCAGAAATGTGGGTGGTCCAGACCTCCCCCAGGCCCGGGCCCGCAACTCCCCGCGCGCTGGGGATGGGCGGCCGCGGACGGGAGCGGCAGCGTTCTCCCCATGACCACCATCCCCGAGCACGGACCGCTCGACGACCTCGGGCGGCTGCTCCACGAGGACGACTTCCCAGCCCAGCTCGCGCTGACCCTGGCCCGCCTGGAGGCCACGATCGCCCGGACCGGGCGCACCGCGCGGGACCTCACCGAGCTCCGGGTCACGACCACGGACCGGCGCGGGTTCTCGGCCGCGGGCGACGTCCTGGAGGAGCGGCTCCACGCCGTGCACGCCCACCCCGTCACCACGGTCGTCGAGGTCGCGGAGCTGCCCCCACCGGGGACGCTCGTCAACCTCGGCGCCACGCTCACCACTCTCACCAAGGAAGACCGATGACCACCACTCCCACCTCCCCCGCCGCCGGCCTGCGTGACCTGTGCGCGGGACGCGTCCACCTGCCCGGCGACGCCGGGTACGACGCCGCCCGGCTCGCCTGGAACCTCGCCGTCGACCAGCGACCCGCAGCGGTCGCCCTCCCCCACTCGGTCGGCGAGGTCGTCGAGGTCGTCCGCGCCGCCGCGGCCGCCGGCCTTCGAGTCGCGCCGCAGAGCACCGGCCACGCCGCCGGTCCCCTGGTCGCGCAGCGCCTCGACGACGTCGTGCTGCTCCGCCTCTCCGAGCTCACCGGCGTCAGCGTCGACCCCGAGGCCGCGACCGCGCGCGTCGTGGGCGGCACGCTCTGGCAGGACGTGGTCGCCGAGGCCAGCCGCTACGGGTTGACCGCGCTGCACGGCAGCGCTCCCGACGTCGCCGTCGCGGGCTACGTGCTCGGCGGCGGCCTGTCGTTCTACGGCCGCCGGCACGGCCTGGCGGCCAACCACCTCCGCGCGGTCGAGCTGGTCACGGCCGACGGCTCCGTGGTGCGCGCGAGCGCCGACGAGAACGCCGACCTCTTCTGGGCCGTCCGGGGCGGCGGCGGGAGCTTCGGCGTCGTCGTGGCGCTCGAGATCGCGCTGCTCCCGTACGCCGACGTGGTCGCCGGCATGCTGCTGTGGGACCGCGAACGCTCCCCCGAGGTGCTCCGAGCCTGGGCCGCCTGGACCCGCGAGGTCCCGGACTCGGTCACGACCTCGCTCCGGGTCCTGAGCTTCCCGCCGCTGCCCGAGCTGCCGCCGTTCCTCAGCGGCCGCCAGCTCGTGATCATCGACGGCGCCGTGCTCGAGGACGACGACCGCGCCGCCGAGCTGCTCGCGCCGCTGCGGGCGCTCGAGCCCGAGATGGACACCTTCGGCCGGATCCCCGCCGCGGCCGTGCTCCAGGTGCACATGGACCCGCCGGCACCGACCCCCGCGTTCGGCAGCGACGCCCTGCTCGCCGAGCTCGGGGAGGACGCGATCGAGGCGCTGCTCGGCTTCACCGGCCCCGGGACGCAGAACGCGCTGCTCTTCACCGAGATCCGCCAGCTCGGGGGCGCGCTCGCCGACGCCGACGGGCCGGCGGTCGTCGCGGCGCCGTACCTCCTGCACGGCATCGCCGTGACGCCGTTCCCCGAGGCCGTGGCGGCCGGCCGGGCCGACGCCGCCCGGCTGCTCGAGGTCATGGCTCCGTGGACGGCACCGGGACGGCTGCTGACGTTCATCGACGCCGCGGTCGAGGGGCACGCGGCCCACGGCGACCGCTGGGAGCGGCTGCGGACCATCCGCGACGCGGTCGACCCGGACCGGGTGATCGTGGCGAACCTCCCGCTCGACTGAGGACGCTCCCCGGCGGGCTACTCCGCGTCGACGAGCATCGACGTCACCACGACGACACCCTCGCCGTGCTCCTGGTCGCCCCACGCCTGGAGCGAGCCGTCGTCGTAGGTGACGTCGACCAGCACGTGCCCGTCCTGTGCGTAGGCACCCTGGGCGCCGGGGAGGTCGCCGACCTCCCTGGCGATCGCCTCGAGCTCGGCCTGCGTGTGCTCGACCGCCGGCTCCGGGAGGGCGGGGCCGGCACCGTCGTCGGCGACCGTGTCGTACAACGCGGCCGGGATGGCCCCCTCGTAGCCGAAACGCTCCCCGTCCCAGGTGCCGGTCACCAGGAACTGCCCCCACCGGACACCCTGCTGTCGCTCGAAGGCGCCGTTGAGGTCCGCCCAGTCCCAGCCGTCGATCGGCGGGCCGCCGCAC
>JAEZKN010000105.1 GCA_023415395.1 Actinomycetes bacterium | reverse complement strand
CGCTCGCACCGGACGACGCGGTGGGCCGGGCTCGGGCCGAGGCCGCGGCGCGGCAGGCGCTCGCCGACCAGGGCGTCGACGAGCCGGTCGAGGTGCGGATCAGCTGCACGCCGTACCCGACGGACTGCCACAGCGGGACGTCGGTGATCACGGTGCGGATCGCCTCGCGGGTCGACGTGCCGCTGGTGCCGGACTTCCTGGGCGGCGACGCTCCGAGCATCGCGCTGGACGCCAGCCACACCGTGCCGATCGGCCAGTTCCAGGAGGTGGCCGGTGCGGCGCAGGACTGAGCCAGGGGGCGAGGAGGGCCAGGCCACGATCCTCATCGTCGGCTTCGCCTTCGTGCTGCTCATGGTGGTCGCGGTGGTCGTCGACGCGAGCGCGGCCTACCTGCAGCGCCAGGGCCTCGACGCCGTCGCGGACGGCGCGGCGCTGCGCGGCGCCGACCTGGGCGCGACCGGCCGGGAGGTCTACACCGGCGGCGTGCCCGAGGACCGCCTCGACCTCACCGCCGACGCGGTCCGCCGGGCCGTGCACGACCACCTGGCCGCGAGCGGCGCCTACGGGTCCTACCCCGGCCTGACCTTCACCGTCGACATCGACCCCGCCACCGACACCGTGACCGTGCACGTCCAGGCACCCCTCGACCTGCCGCTCACCGTCCCGGGCTCGCCCGAGGTCGCCACGATCGGCGCCAGCGGGTCGGCGATCGTGGTCGCCGAGCGCTAGTAGGCCAGCGCCACCAGCACCCCGATCTCCTCGCTGCCCATGCCGGCCAGCCGCTTGACGTCCCGGCCGCCGAGCACGACGGTGTCGGCGTCGCCGTCGACGTCGTGGAGCCAGAGGTCCTCGGGCATCTTGTCGAGCCGGACCCGCGCGCCGGTGGTGGCGTCGAGGAAGGTTCGCTCGTAGCCCTCGGACCACACCAGGTCGGGACCGATCGCGATCGCGCGCTGCGCCCAGTTCTTGCCGCCGGTGATGTCGGGGACGAACTGCTCGCTCTTGCCGGACCGGGCGTTCAGCTTCACCAGGCCGGGACGGTCCTGGTCGAGGCCGGCGAAGACCTTGGTGAAGAGGCCGGTGGCGAAGATCGACCGGCCCACCACCGACAGGTCGTTGACCGGGCCGTGGATGTGCGGGTCGAAGTACGCCCGGCGCTCGCCGGTCCGCGGGTCGAGGCGGAGCAGCGCGGTGTTGCGCGGGCCGCCGTTCGGCGCGGTGCGCTTGAAGCTGCCCGCGACCAGGAGGTCGCCGTCGACGACGGCCAGGCGGGTGATGTAGCCCTTGAGCGGAACCTTGAACGACCAGGCCTTCTTGCCGCTGGGCGCGAAGACCGTGATCCGGTTCGCCGGGAACTTCACGTCGTCCTGGAGCCGCTGCGCGATGACCAGCCGGCTGCCCAGCACGGTCAGGCCGGTGAGGTTCTTGACCTTCGTCTGCGAACGCCTCGGGTCGGGCGCTCCGGTCGCGGGGTCGAAGGCCGCGACGGTGTCGACGCTGCCGTAGTAGTACGGCTGCGCCGGGAAGTAGCCCCGCGAGTGGGTCGGCGCGACGTAGATCGCGTTGGGGGCGACGGTGAGGCCGCCATAGCTGCGCAGGCCCCGGGCGCGGAAGCCCGCGCGCGGCTCCAGGGTCTCGGCGTCGAGCGCCGCGAGCCCGGCGGTGCGCTGGACGTCGTCGAGGTAGAAGTGGCCGCCGACGTAGACCGCGCCGCCGGAGACCTCGACGGCGTTCACCTGCTCGTGGAGGGACGGTACGGCGACGTCGAGCGCGTCGCCGGTCGCGGCGTCGAGCACGGCGAGGTTGCCGGACCGGTCGCCGGCGCCGGAGAACGCCCCGCCGGCCCACAGCCGGTCACCGTCCAGCGCGAGGTCGAAGACGCCCCCGGGCCGCTCGAAGGTGCCCACGCCGCCTCGGACCCGGGCGGCGAAGGACGGGTCCTTCGCGCCGGTCGCCGGGTCGACGGCGATCAGCTGGCTCGACCCGTCGGTGCCGTCCGTGCCGACGTAGAGCCGGTCGCCGTCCAGCAGCAGGGTGTGGACCGTGCCGTCGACCACCGCGTCGGCGAACCCGGCGACCCGGTCGCCGGTGCCGGGGTCGATCGCCTTCAGGCCGTCCTCGCCGACGTGGACCACGCCGTCGCCGACGGCCAGGGCGCGGACCTCGGAGCCGAACGAGGTCGAGGTCAGCGGCACGCCGCTCGGTTCGAGCGAGACGACGTTGCGGCCCGCCGCCATCCACAGCGTGTCACCGTCGACCGCGAGCTCGGTGACCCGCGTGCTCGCGTCGGCGGAGAAGGGCAGCAGGCTGCCGCTGGTCGCGGAGATCGCCGCCACGTTCTCGCGGTCGACGCCGTTGACGGTGTCGAAGAGCCCGCCGATGAAGAGGGTGTCGCCGTGCCGGGCGATCGCGCTCACCAGGCCCCAGCTGTCGGTCTCGACCTGGAACGCCGGGTCGAGGGTGCCGTCCGCGCGCACGTGGACGACACCGCCGCGGACGTCTCCGGCGGCGTACCAGCCCCCGGCGCCGTCGGCGAGCGCCACCGAGACCTGGCCGTCGCCGAAGACCGGCGCCGGGCGGTCCGCGCCGGTGGTGGCGTCGAGGATCCGGCCGGGACCGCTGTAGTGCCCGACCCGGGTGAACGAGCCGAGTGCGTAGACCGTGTCGCCGAGCTGCTCGACGTCGTAGATGCCACCGTCGCCGACGATGCTGCGCTCGGGCAGCTGGCCCAGGTGCACCGACGGCGCGTTCTCGATGCGCAGGGGCCGCTCCTCCGGCGGTGCCAGCGCGGTCGCCGGGGCGACCGCGGAGGCGGCGAGACCGAGGGCCAGCGCGAGCGGGACGGCAGCGACCAACGCGTGTCGGGGGGACATGGGCTGGACGTTAGGGCTGGGTGCGCCGGCGGCGCCGGGATACGGTGGAGGAAGGTCCGAAGGTCTAGCCCAATCCTGTGGAGGAGACATGAAGGCCCGCTTTCTCGGGTTCACCCTCGCCCTCGCGGCGCCGCTGCTGCCCCCCGTCCTGGTGGAGCCGGCCGCCGCCCGGGCGCCGGCCGCGGCCACGTACCAGCGCCAGGTCCACCAGGCCACCAACCAGCAGCGCGCCCGCCACGACCGGCCGGCGTTCCGCAAGCAGACCTGCGTGCAGAGGTACGCCGTCCGGCAGGCCGCGCGGATGGCCCGCCAGGACCGGATGTTCCACCAGGACCTCGGCCCGATCCTGCGCGACTGCGGCCTGCGCACCGTCGGCGAGAACGTCGCCTACGGCTACCCCAGCGGCCGCGCCGCGGTGAACCGGGGGTGGATGCACTCCGAGGGCCACCGCCGCAACATCCTCAACCCGGCGTTCCGCCTCCTCGGCGCCGGCGCCCGGAAGAGCGCCGACGGGACGTGGTATGCCGCCCAGGTCTTCGGCGCTCGGTGACCCGGCCGAGCGCGGTCCCGCTCCGGTCAGGGGTGGCTGACGTCGGAGACCGGGACGTCCTGCGGCCCGACGTCGCTGGCCCCGGCCAGCTCGGCGACCGCGAGCCCCACCAGGGTGAGCAGCCCGGCGCCGAGCAGCACGCCGGCGATGCGGGCACGGTGCCGTCGCAGCGCGGGGGTGGGGCGGACGTCGATGTTCACGTCCCGACCGTCGCAGAGATACGGACGGGCCGCGGCCGAACGGTGCCTCACCTCTGTGCGCTGCACAAACCTGCAATTTGCGGATAGGTTCCTCTCGTGTCCGGGGGAGAGCGAGCTCGGGACCCCGGGGTCCCGACCATCGTGATCGTCGACGACGCCGCGGAGGTGCGGACGCTCGTGCGCACCCGCCTGCTCCTCTCCGGCAAGCTCGCGGTGGTCGCCGAGGGCGGGACCGGCGCCGAGGCGGTCGCGGCCGCGGCCGAGCACCGCCCGGACCTGATGCTGCTCGACGTCTCCATGCCCGAGATGGACGGCATCGAGGCGCTGCCGCAGGTGCTGGCGGCGTCCCCGGACACCCGCGTGGTCATGTACAGCGGCTTCTCCGAGCAGGGCCTCGCCGACCGGGCGCTCGAGCTCGGCGCCTCGGTCTTCCTCGAGAAGTCCGGCTCGCTCGCGACCCTCGCCGACGAGCTCGTCGCCGTCCTCGGCACCGCGCGGTCGCCTCGAGAGACCGCGGTGGCCGACGACGCCGAGCCCGAGGAGGGCGAGGAGGCCGTGCTGCGCGAGCACCTCGAGCGCTTCCGCGAGGTCTTCGACGACGCCGCGATCGGCATGGCGACCGTGACGCTCAGCGGCCGCGTCGTCCGCGCCAACCAGGCCCTCGCCACGCTGGTCGAGCGGCCCGCGGAGCGGCTCGTCGGCACGCCGTACGCCGACC
>JAEZKN010000063.1 GCA_023415395.1 Actinomycetes bacterium | reverse complement strand
GTGCCGACCGGGTCCACGTCGCCGCCGACTTCGGCCCCTACGGCGCCCGCCGGGACGCCGCCGTCGAGGAGGCGCTCGCCGCGCACGGGATCGAGCTGGCGCGGACGGGGTCGCCCTACGCGGTGGCGCCGGGCCGGGTGACGACCACGTCCGGCCGGCGCTTCCAGGTGTTCACGCCCTACCACCGGGCCTGGGCCGAGCACGGGTGGCGGGCGCCGGTCGACGCACCGACCGGGGTGCGGTGGCGGCGGCTGGAGAGCACCGCGGAGGTCCCGGCTCCCGACCACCCCGACGAGCTGGAGCTGCCGGCCGCCGGGGAGGCCGCGGCGCACGAGCAGTGGGCGGGCTTCCTCGACCGGGTCGCCGACTACGACGACGAGCGCGACCGGCCCGACCTCGACACGACCTCGCGGATGTCGGTCCACCTGCGCTGGGGCGAGCTCCACCCCCGCACGCTGCTGGCGGACCTCGCCCGCCGGCGCAGCGACGGGGCGGCGACGTACCGCAAGGAGCTCGCGTGGCGCGAGTTCTTCGCCGACGTCCTCGCCGCACGGCCCGAGACGGCGCGCGACTACCTCCACGCGCAGTACGCCCGCATGCGCTACGACCCACCGGGCCGGGCCTTCGCGGCCTGGCAGGAGGGGCGCACCGGCTTCCCGCTCGTCGACGCCGGCATGCGGCAGCTGCGGGCGACCGGCTGGATGCACAACCGGGTCCGGATGGTCGTGGCGAGCTTCCTGGTCAAGGACCTGCACGTGGAGTGGCAGCACGGGGCACGGCACTTCATGGACTGGCTCGTCGACGGCGACCTGGCCTCCAACCAGCAGAACTGGCAGTGGGCGGCCGGGAGCGGCGTCGACGCGGCGCCGTTCTTCCGGGTCTTCAACCCGACGTCGCAGGGCCGCAGGTTCGACCCCGACGGGGCCTACGTCCGCCGCTGGGTGCCCGAGCTGGCCGAGGCCGCCGACCCGCACGACCCGAGCCCCGAGGACCGCCGCGCCGCGGGCTACCCGGACCCGAGCGTGGATCAGGCGGTGGCGCGCCGGGCGGCGCTCGACCGTTGGGAGGAGATCCGTTGACCGAGCAGCACCTGATGGTCCCCCGCCGCTTCTGCGGCCCGCCGTCGAGCGGCAACGGCGGATGGACCGCCGGCGCGCTGGCCGCGCTGGTCGACGCCGCCGAGCCGTGGCCCTCGATCGCGGTGTCACTGCGCAAGCCGCCGCCCCTGGACACCCCCATGCCCGTGGTCCGGCGCGAGCGCGTCACCGAGGCCGTGCACGGCGAGCACGTCGTGGCGCAGGCCGAGGTCGTCGACGCCGACGTCGTGGTGGTGGACCCGGTCCCCGTCGAGCGGGCGCGCGCCGCGGAGGCGGCGTACGCCGGCCATGCCTTCCACCCCTTCCCCACCTGCTTCGCGTGCGGGACGGCGCGCGGCGAGGGCGACGGGCTGCGGATCTTCCCCGGGCAGGTCGAGGCCGACGACGAGGGCAGCTCGCGGACCGCGGCCACCTGGACGCCGGACGGCAGCCTCGCGGGCAGCGACGGACGGGCCAGCCTGCCGGTCACCTGGGCCGCGCTGGACTGCGTCGGCGGCTGGGCCGGCGACCTGGAGGAGCGGCTGATGGTGCTCGGCCGGATGACCGCGCGGGTCGACGCGCTCCCGGCCATCGGCGAGGAACACGTCGTGGTGGGACTCAACCGCGGCAGCGAGGGCCGCAAGACCTGGACCGCGGCGACGCTCTACGACGCCGACGGACGTGTGGTCGCGCGGGCCGAGCACACCTGGATCGCGATCAACCCCACCGACTTCGGCTGAGCCGCGGACTCCCTAGGATGGAAGGCATGGGTTTGAACGATCAAAACAGCGCCCGCCAGGAGTGGTGGCGCCACGCGGTGACCTACCAGATCTACCCGCGCAGCTTCGCGGACGCCAACGGCGACGGCGTCGGGGACATGCCCGGCATCACCTCGCGCCTGCCCTACCTGCGCGACCTCGGGGTGGACGCCATCTGGATCTCGCCGTTCTACACCTCGCCGCAGAAGGACCACGGCTACGACGTCGCGGACTACTGCGACGTCGACCCGCTCTTCGGCACGCTCGCCGACGCCGACGCGATGATCGAGCGCGCCCACGAGCTGGGCCTGAAGGTGATCGTCGACCTGGTGCCCAACCACACCTCCAGCGAGCACGAGTGGTTCCAGGAGGCGCTGGCGGCCGGCCCCGGGAGCCCCGAGCGCGAGCGCTACATCTTCCGCGACGCGAAACCGGACGGCTCGCTCCCCAACAACTGGCAGTCGGTCTTCGGCGGGCCCGCCTGGACCCAGGTCGAGGACGGGCAGTACTACCTCCACCTCTTCGACAGCAGCCAGCCCGACCTGAACTGGCGCAACCCCGAGGTCGGCGACATGTTCGTCGACGTGCTGCGCTTCTGGCTCGACCGCGGGGCCGACGGCTTCCGCGTCGACGTCGCACACGGGCTCTTCAAGGAGGAGAGCCTGCGCGACCACACCAACGCCGAGCTGGCCGAGCCCACGGCCGACGTCCCGATGGTCGAGCGCGCGCAGCGCGACGAGCCGATGTGGGACCAGCCCGAGGTGCACGAGGTCTACCGGCGCTGGCACGACGTGCTCGCCAAGTACGACGGCGACCGGATGTTCGTCGCCGAGGCCTGGACGCAGACGCCGGAGTCGATGGCCCGCTACATCCGCGAAGACGAGTTCAGCCAGGCCTTCAACTTCGCCTGGCTGCTGGCCGGCTGGTCGGCCGCGGAGTTCACCGACGTCATCACCAGCACGATGGACTCCGTGGGCCTGGTCGGCGGCTCCCCCACCTGGGTGCTCAGCAACCACGACGTCGTCCGTCACACGACCCGCTACGGCGGGGGCGAGCTCGGGCTGGCCCGGGCTCGCGCCGCGACCATGACGATGCTCGCGCTCCCCGGCTCGGCCTACATCTACCAGGGCGAGGAGCTCGGCCTCCCCGAGGTCGACGTCGCACCGGAGCACCGCCAGGACCCGCTCTTCGTCCGCACCGGCAACGGCGGCCGCGACGGCTGCCGCGTCCCGATCCCGTGGAGCGGCACGACCGCGCCGTACGGCTTCGGCCCGGGCGAGGGACAGCCGTGGCTGCCCCAGCCCGACGACTGGGCACCGCTGACCGTCGAGGCCGAGACCGGCGACGACGACTCGACGCTCGAGTTCTACCGCGCCGCACTCGCCGTCCGGCGTACCTTCGCCACGACCGCGGGCGACGACGTCGAGCTGCTCGACCTCGGCACCGACGTGGTCGCCTTCCGCCGCGGTCCGGTCACCGCAGTCCTCAACTGCGGCACCTCCCCCGTGGCCCTGCCTGGAGGCGACGTGTTGCTGGCCAGCGGGCCGGTCACCACCGAGCTCCCGCCGAGCACGGCGGTGTGGCTGGGCTGACCCGTCTGCCGGTCGAGACACCAGGAACGGCCCTTGATCCGTGCGATCGAGGGCCGTTCTCGGTGTCTCGACCGGGAACGATCAGCCCGCGCCGTCGAGCGCCGCGTTGTAGCGCTCGAGCAGCCCGACGATCGCGGACAGGTCGTCCTCGGACCAGTCGCGCAGCCGGTCGTCGAACCAGGCCCGGCGCTGGTCGCGGACGGCGGCCACCCGGCGCTCGGCCTCCGGTGTCGCGGAGACCAGGGTGGCGCGGCCGTCGTCGGGGTCTGGGGCCCGCTCGACCAGGCCGAGGTCGACCAGGTGCTGGACCTGGCGGCTGATCGCCCCCTTGTCGATGCCGAAGGCCTCCGCCATCGCCGAGGCCCGCTGGGCACCGTGCTGGCCCAGCCAGGTGAGCATGAGGTAGGACGAGGTCTGCAGGTCGGGGTGCACCGCGCGGGCGCGCTCAGCCAGGACCCGGCGGAGCCGGCGCAGCATCACGCCGACCTGGCCCTCGAGCCCGTCGAGCAGCTCCGCGCGCCGCTGAGTACCCGTCACGTCGTCCAGCATGTCAGCCACGGGCACGTCAGCGCTCGGCCTTCGCGACGGCGTGGCGCAGCTCGGCCGCCACCTCGGGCGAGGCGTCCGCGACGGCCTCGAGGTTCGACGTCCGCAGCGGCACCTCCTTGATCAGGACCACGCAGACGAGGGCGACCAGGGCCAGCGGGGTGGCGACGAGGAAGATGTGGCCGAACGACGTGCCGAAGGCGTGCTCCCAGATCGACTGCTCCCAGCCCGGCAGCGACGACACGTCCGGCACCGCGTGGCTGCCGGCGTCGAAGGTCGGGCGCTGGCGCGCGGCGGCGTACCCCTCCGCGACCTGCGACCCCACCTGGTGACTGAGGATCGCGCCGAGCACCGAGACGCCGATCGAGCCGCCCATGGAGCGGAAGAACGCGACGACCGAGCTCGCGGCGCCCATGTCGGACATCGCCACGTTGTTCTGCACCGAGAGCACGAGGTTCTGCATGGTCGCGCCGAGGCCGACGCCCAGGATCGCCATGAACGCGCCGATCACGACCAGGCTCGTGGTGTCGTCGATGGTGCCCAGCAGGCCGAGGCCCACGACGACCAGCGCCATGCCGCCGACCAGCCAGTGCTTCCACCGGCCCGTGTCACTGATGATCCGGCCGCTGACGACGCTGGAGACGAAGAGTCCACCGACCATGGCGATCGACATCAGCCCGGCCTCGGTCGGGGTCATGCCGCGCGAGGTCTGGAAGTACTGGCTCAGGTAGACGGTGGAGCCGAACATCGCGACGCCGATGAGCACCGAGGCCAGCGTGGCGAGCGTGGTGGTGCGGTCCTTGAAGAGCCGCAGGGGGATCACCGGCTCGACGGCGACCTTGGCCTCGACGTAGGTCGCCGCGGCCAGCAGCACCACGCCGAGGCCGACGAGGGCGGCGCTCGTGCCGGAGACCCAGTCGAAGTCGTTGCCGGCCAGGCTGACCCACACCAGCAGCAGGGAGACACCGGCGACCAGCAGCGTGGCGCCGAGGTAGTCGATCTGGACCGGGCGCTTCACGACCGGGAGGTGCAGCGTCTTCTGCAGCAGCACGAAGGCGAGCACGGCGAAGGGCAGGCCGATGAAGAAGCAGCCGCGCCAGCCCAGGGCGGAGTCGACGACCACGCCGCCGATCAGCGGGCCGCTGACCGTCGCGAGGGCGAAGACCGCGCCGAGGTAGCCGGCGTACCGCCCGCGCTCGCGCGGCGAGATCATCGTGGCGATCACGACCTGCACCAGGGCCGTGAGGCCGCCGACTCCCAGACCCTGGACGACACGGGCGCCGATCAGCACCTCCATCGAGGGCGCGAACGCCGCGATCAGCGACCCGACGATGTAGATGAGCAGCGCCAGCTGGACGAGCAGCTTCTTGCTGAACAGGTCGGAGAGCTTGCCCCAGATCGGGGTGGTCGCCGTCATCGCGAGCATGGTCGCGACCACCACCCACGTGTAGCCGGTCTGGCTGCCGTGCAGGTCGCTGACGATGGCCGGGAGGGCGTTGGTCACGACGGTGCTGGACAGCATGGCCACGAACATCGCCAGCAGGAGGCCGCTGAGGGCCTCCAGGATCTGGCGGTGGGTCATCTCGGTGGGTTCGGACACGGAGGTCACGGGGGCGGCTCGATTCACGGGAGACACAAGGTTGCCAAGGTCAACCTTATTCCCGGATCGTTGCCGCCGGCAACGAGTGCGACGCAGGTCTCAGTCGCTGCCGGCGCCGGGGTCCGGCTCGGTGCCCAGCTCCTTGGCCAGGCTGGCCACCACGTCCTCGCTCGGCGACGCCGCGCGTTGGTTGGCCTCCTGGAGCTGCGCGAGCAGCTCGGCGCGGTGG
>JAEZKN010000571.1 GCA_023415395.1 Actinomycetes bacterium | reverse complement strand
CGCGCACGTCGATCCGGTGCCGCGCGAGCGCGCGGAGGACGTCCTCGGAGAGCTTGCCGCGTCCGTGCACCGTCATCGTCCGCCCGTGCGTGCGCACGACCAGCGTCGCCTCGCCGTGCAGGATCAGCTCGTGGGGGAGGTCCGGCGGCTCGCCCTCGAGGCCGACGTGCACCACCACCGGTGGGAGCGCGGGCATCGTGCGCCGGACGTACGCCGCCAGCGCGGGCAGCAGCCGCGGGTCGACCGCACACACGACGGCGTCGGCGTCGAGGTCGCCGCTCGTCGTGCGGACCGCGGCCACCCGGCCCTGGCGCACGACCAGGTCGCGGGCCCCGGTGCCGGTCAGCACGGTCACGCCCCGGGTGGCGAGCCGGCCGGCGAGCACCTCGCCGAGGCGCGCCATCCCGCCCTCGACCGTCCACGCGCCGAACCGCTGCTCGACGTAGGAGGTCGTGCCCATCCACGCCGGCACGTTGCGCAGGTCGTGGCCCTGCGCGAGGTGCGGGTGGGCCGCGACCAGCCGCAGCCGCTCGTCCCTGAAGGTCTTCCTGAGCCGCCTGTGCAGCATCTCCCGGCTGTCGAGGAGCGGCGACGGCGCGGCCGGGTCCCACGGGTTCTCGAGGTAGGTCCGGCGCAGGACGTCCCAGGTGTCGGCGTAGGACGCGACGTGGTCGACCCAGCGCTGGCCCAGCCCCGGCCCGAGCTCGTCGAACGCCGCGACCTGGGCAGCCCGCCCGACCGGCACGCGCACCGAGGACCCGTCCTCGAAGCGGTGCTCGCGCACGACGTCGAGCGGCACCAGCTCCAGCTCGCGCTCGACGGGCCGACCGGACTTGCGGAAGAGGTCGCGGACGACGGCGGGGAGCAGCGTGGCCGCGGGCCCGGCGTCCCAGGTGAAGCCGTCGACCGTGACCGAGGACAGGGCGCCGCCGAGCGTCGCGGAGCGCTCGACCAGCGTCACGTCGTGGCCGAGCTTGGCCAGCCGGACCGCCGACGCGAGACCGCCGAAGCCACCGCCCACCACGACCACGCGCACGGGGGAGACCCTACTGACGACGCTCCCGACGACGCTCGGGCGCGGCCTCGAGGTGCGGCTCGCGCGCGGAGAGGTACGCCGCCAGCCGGCTGCCCCGGGGGAGGTCGACCGGACGCGCGCCCACCAGCTCGGCCCGGCGGGCGGCGTCCATGGCGGGCACGAGCTCCTCGACGTCCGCGACGCCGACGCCGGTGTCGACGCCGGCGAGCAGGTTGGCCTGGAGCAGCTGGAAGAAGTCGGCGTCGACCCGGGTCAGCAACGTGGCCCCGGCCGAGAGCCGCGGGTTGAGCTCGGTGGGCAGGAAGCCGCCGTCGGTCAGCACGCCGTCGACCCCGAACGCGCCGCGGTAGCCGTGCGCGGCCCGCAGGTGCTCGCCGACCCGGCGGGCCACCTCGCGCAGGTGCTCGCGGTCGGCCGCCGGAGGGTCCCAGGTGCTGGAGAGCCCGCCGTGGACGAAGGTGCGCGCGGAGCGGTCGCGCAGGACCGCGATCTCGACCGGGCGCAGCGCCGCGGTGCCGTCGGCGAGCACGAAGCCGTGGACGGAGCAGGGCACGCCGTCGAGGAAGGGCATCACCCGCACGCGCTGGCAGCGTGGCGCGAAGAAGGCCCGGGCGCGCATCTCGTCGTCGTGGTCGTCGACCCACCGGACGTAGTCGCCTCCGCCGGTGAACCCGTCGCCGGTCCACACTGCGCCCAGGGGGCTGCGGAGCTCCTCGGTCGCCTCGGCGAGCGCCTGCGGGTCGAGCGGGACGACCCGGCTCGGGGCGGCCGGGACGCCGGCGCCGGACCAGACCCGGTCGGCGACCGCCTTGTCCTCGAGGGCCAGGAAGGCGGCCGGACGACCGCCGGTGACCGGACGCCCGAGCACCGGCTCGTCACTGGTGACGAACGGCGTGGTCCGGAAGACGCCTCGTCGCTCCGGGTCGTGCGCCTCCACCGCGGCGGCCGCCGTCGGCGGCAGGTCACGCAGCAGGCGGTCGTGGGTGCGCAGCGCGTCGGTGATGAGCACGGTCGCCGGTGCCGGCAGGTCCAGGACGAGGGTACGGCAGCCGAGGCGGTCGAGCCGCTGGATCCAGGAGGTCCAGCCGGCGACCGGCCCCGGCCCGAGCACGACCGGGCGACCGGCGTACAGCTCGGCCAGGCGGGCGAGGAGCTCAGGCCTCGGCATCCAGCACGCGCCGCAGCGAGTCCTCGTCGCGGCCGACGACGGTGGTGCCGTCGGCGGCGGTGATGATCGGGCGCTGGATCGCCCGCGGGTGCGCGGCCAGCGCGGCCAGCCAGTCCGCGCGGTGGTCGGCGTCCTTCGGCAGGTCGATGCCGGCCTCCTTCGCCTCCTTCGGCCGCGCGACGTCCCACGGCTCGAGCCCGAGCCGCGCCACGACCGCGGCGAGCTCGTCGGCTGTCGGCGGCTCGTCCAGATAGCGCCTCTCGGTGTAGTCCACACCCGCCTCGTCGAGCGCGGCGAGGGCCGTACGGCACTTGCTGCACGCAGGATTGACCCAGATCTCCATGGCTCGAGGGTAGGCCGCGGCCTCGCGTACGCGCGTGCGCGGGACGACTTGCAGAGGCCATGATCCGGGCGCACGGTGGAAGGGTGCCGGGGACCGAGGTCTGGGATGCCGAGGCGGAGCTGCGCCGTGTGGGGATGAGGGTGACGCGCCAGCGGGT
>JAEZKN010000551.1 GCA_023415395.1 Actinomycetes bacterium | reverse complement strand
TTCATCGGCCGGCCGATGAAACTCACGGCTGGACGATGAAGCTTCGTCGTCCAGGCGTGAGTTTCGTGGCGAGACCCGGGTGATCAGCCCGCCCTCGACCTCGACCAGCACCTCGTCGCGGACGCCGCCGTCGACCCACGCCCGTTCCAGGAGGTACGCCGTCACCGGGTCAGCCGTTCGAGGGTGTCGGCCAGCGCGGAGACGCCCACGAGGCAGTCGGCGACCTCGGCGTGCTCGGCGGGCGAGTGGGAGACGCCGGTGGGGTTGCGGACGAAGAGCATGGCGGTCGGGATCCCCGCGGCGGACAGGATCCCGGCGTCGTGACCGGCCTGCGTCGCGAGGACCGGCCAGTCGCCGCCCTCGTGGTCGGCGGCGACCGCGGCGGCCAGGACGGGGTCGAAGGTGACCGCGCCCGAGACCGACTCGGCCGTGACGCTCAGCGTCGTGCCGTCGCGGGCCGCCCGGTCGGACGCCTGCGCCACGATCGCCGCGACGAGCTCGGCCAGGCCGGCGTCGGTCGAGCACCCGGCGTCCAGCCAGGCGGTCACCAGCGAGGGCACGGCGTTGGTGCCGTTGGGCTCGACGGCGACCCGGCCGAAGGTGGCGCGCTGGCCGGCCAGCCGGGCCTGCTTGTTCGCGCCGAGCGCGGTGAACGCGTAGGTGAGCATCGGGTCGGCCCGGTCCTCCATCCGCGTCGTGCCGGCGTGGTCGGCCGTGCCGGCGAAGTCGAAGCGGTAGCGCCCGTGCGGCCAGATCCCGCTCGCCACCCCGATCGCCGCGCCCCGGTCGACGAGGTCGCGGCCCTGCTCGACGTGCAGCTCGACGAACGTCCCGACCCCGTCGAGCAGCGCCGATCCCCCGCCCTCCACGACGTCCCCCAGCGCCACGCCGTCGCGGTCGGTCAGCGTCCGCGCGGACTCCCACGTCGTCGCCCCGGTCGCGAGCCGCGAGCCCAGGCAGGCCAGGCCGAAGCGCGAGCCCTCCTCCTCGGCGAAGACCGCCACCCCGACCGGGCGCGCGGGCACCACGCCCCGCGAGCGCAGCACGTCGATCGCGGCCAGGGCGGACACCACACCCAGCGGCCCGTCGTACGCCCCGCCGTCGAGCACGGAGTCCAGGTGCGAGCCGGTCAGCACGGCCGGACCGGTGCCGGTGTCCCACCAGGCGGCCTGGTTGCCGAAGCCGTCGCTCTCGGTGCGCAGTCCGCGGACGGCGCACTGCTCGAGGAACCACGCCCGCAGCTCCTCCTCCGGCGCGGTGAAGGGTTGCCGGAAGTAGCCCCCCGTCCGGGCCGAGCGCCCGATCGGCGCGAGGTCGGCCCACATCCGCTCGAAGTCGTCAGGCACGATCTCCCCCATGGAGTTCCAGGACGTCGTACGCCGCCGCAAGATGGTCCGCAACTACAGCACCGATCCGGTGGACCCGGCGGTGGTCGAGCTGGCGCTGCGCAACGCGGTGCGCGCGCCGAACGCGGGGTTCAGCCAGGGCTGGGCCTTCCTGCTGCTGGACACCCCCGAGGACGTCCGCCGCTTCTGGGAGGCGACCGCCGACGACATCGACGCTCCGGACCAGTGGCTCGCCGGGATGATGAAGGCGCCGGTGGTGATCCTCCCGTGCTCCAGCAAGGCGGCCTACCTCGACCGCTACGCCCAGCCCGACAAGGGCTGGGAGGACCGGGACGAGACCCGGTGGCCGAAGCCCTTCTGGGACATGGACACCGCGATGGCCGCGCTGCTGATCCTGCAGACCGCGACCGACCACGGCCTGGGCTCGTGCTTCATCGGCATCCCGCCCCACCGCGAGCGTGCGGTGCGGGACGCGTTCGCGATCCCCGAGGACTTCGACCCGGTCGGTGTCGTGACGATCGGCCACCCGGCCGACACGGTCGGCGCGAAGGGCTCTCCCGCCAAGCGGGCGCGCCGGCCGATGGACGAGCTGGTGCATCGCGGGCGCTGGTGACACGGGCCTTAGTCCACCGGCACCGACGGGCGCGGTCAACGCCCGCGACGCGCGCCGGGTCTCGCATCCGAGACGATCGGGCCACCGCGGTGACATAGCCTCCGGTCCGTGACGCATCGCGTGGTGGGCAAGCTCCAGGCCCTGGTCCGGATCCCGACGGTGTCCTACCCCGACTGGGACGACGTCGACGTCGCGGCGTTCGACCGCTTCCTCGAGGAGCTGGCCGTCCAGTTCCCCCGCGTGCACGAGCAGCTGGAGCTGACCCGCGTGCAGAGCCACGGCCTGCTCTTCCGCTGGCCCGGGCGCAGCGCCGAGCGGCCGGTCGTGCTCATGGCCCACCTCGACGTCGTCCCCGTCGACGGCGACGCGGTCTGGGCGCACCCGCCCTTCGGCGCCGAGGTCCACGACGGCGCGATCTGGGGCCGAGGCACGCTCGACGACAAGGGCGAGCTGGTCGCGATCTGCGAGGCGGTCGAGACCCTGCTGGAGCAGGACTTCGTGCCGGGACAGGACGTCTGGCTGTCCTTCGGCTGCGACGAGGAGGTGTTCGGGACCGCCGCCCGGGCCGCGGTCGAGGAGCTCACCCGGCGTGGGGTGCGGCCGTGGTTCGTGCTCGACGAGGGCGGGGCGATCGCCAGCGACGCGTTCCCGGGCATCACGCCGCCGCTGGGCGTGGTGGGCGTGACCGAGAAGGGCGTGACCTCCCTCGAGCTCCGGGTCGACGGGCGCGGCGGTCACGCCTCGACGCCCGAGCGCAACGCCCCGACCGTCCGGCTGGCCCGGGCCCTGCGCCGCCTCGACCGCCGCCCGATGGGCGCCTCGG
>JAEZKN010000518.1 GCA_023415395.1 Actinomycetes bacterium | reverse complement strand
GCCCAGGCGTCGGAGGAACGGAGAGGACCGCGGTGGCGGTGCTCGTCGCACTGTCCGCGTCGACGAGGACCACCTGGTGGCCCGAGCGGCGAAGCGCCAGGGCCAGGTTGGCGCTCACCTCGCCGGCCCGGGTCCCGTCGTCGACGGCGGAGACGACCAGCACTGCCGGTCGAGCGGTCGCCGCCAGCACGCCCACCGCGGCCTGGCGGTAGGACTCGTGGAGGTCGGATCCCGCGACGCCTCGACCGACGACCTGAGGGTTGCCGCCCTCAGGCACGCGGGAAAGCACGGGGAGACCTTGAACCCCGGCCTGGCTGCCGCTGCGCAGCCGGTCGTCACGGCGTTCGCGCCAGATCGCAAACGCCACGCCTGCGCCGGCTCCCACAAGGGCGGCGCCGAGCACGATGAACAACGGGTTCATGCCGCTAGGGGCGCGCGGCAGCCGGGCGGGCGTCACGATGCTGCCCGGACGCACGTCGCGGGTCTGGAGCTCGCCCAGGCTCGACTGCAGCGCCGCGAGCCGGCTCGCGTAGAGCTGGACCTGAGAGGCCGCGTCGGCCGGCGGGCGCGGCGAGGAGGCTGCATCGGCGGCGGCCTTCAACTGCTCGTCGGCGGCACGGATCTGCTTGTCCAGGCTGTCGGCCTGGTACTCGATCGAGGACTCGGCCAGCTCTCGTCGGTAGTCGAGGAAGGCCTCGGCGAGCGCCTGCGCCCCGCGCTGGGCAGCCTCGGCGGAGCCGGCGGTGAAGCCGATCTGCACGATCTCGGTGTTCTCAGGCACGGACGCGGTGACCGCCGCCGACCCTGGCTCGATGGTCTCGCCGAGGCGCTCGCCCGCGAGCTCGGTCACCCGCGGTGAGCCCACGAGGCTCGCCTCGGTTTCCATGGCGACCGTCACCTGTCCGGTGCTGGAGGTGACGTCGTCGGACAAGGCGTTCCCGGGGCTGGGCCGCACGAGCACACGCGTGACCGAGGTGAACGACTCGGCCGAGGCCTGCGTGTAAGCGACGGCGACCAAGGTGAACAACAGCGTGCATGCCACGATGCTCAGCCAGTGCCGTCGAAGGGCGTCGTGGACGAGGTGCAGTCGCACCTCGTCGTCGTTCGCCGGAGCGTCAGTGGTCCCCATGTCGCTTTCCCTTCGTCTTCACTGGTGTCTCCCCGCTGCGGGTGGTTGCGCCGAAGAGCCATCGACGACGACGGCACACTCGACGCGCAGGCCGAGCCGAGTGGCCCAGCCGAGGAAGTCTGTGAGTGCGGGCGCGGTCAGGTCCGCCCGCAGGACGACGATCACTCGGCCGGACCTGCCGTCCAGGTCCGCGCCGCCTGTCGCATGGCGATCGAGTCGCTGGGCCAGCTCGCGCACGACCGGGTCGTGGCCGACGGGCAGGCAGGCGAGTGGGCCGAGCGCGGACGTCGCGCGCAGGAGTGAGGCCGGCACCTGACCGCCGCGGGCCTCGGTCTCGGGGACACGCGCGAGCACGGGGACCCCGCCCACCGCGGACCCCGACGTCGCGCGAATCCGCTCGGGAGCCGACCTTCGCAGCATGCTGAGGACCAGGCCGGCCAGCACGCCGAGCGCCAACCCGCTCGCGAGGGCGACGTTCCACCCGCCGTGGACCTGCTCGACGCGGGCGGGGCTGACCAGCTCGCCGGGCTCGACCGGCGTCGTCGCGACATCGGCCGCCGCTGTGCTGACCTCGTTGAGCTGACCGGTCAGGTCGGCGCGGACCTCCTCGAGGTGGGGCACGTCCGACGACTCCCGCGAGAGCAGCTCGTTGACGGAGGCCACGGCGCGCGCGAGCCCCGCCTCTTCGGCCTCGAGCTTGTCCAGGGTCTGCTGGCGGAGCTCGCGCAGGGCTTGGGTGCGACTGGCCAGGAGAGCCTCTCCGGTGGCCTCGGCGCCGGCGCGAGCCACCTCCGCGTCAGGGTCGCTGAGGGTGATCTCCAGGATGCGGGTGTTCGGCGCGGCGCCGACGCTGACGTCACGCTGGTCGGCCAGCCACGAGCGGCCGGTGCGGGCGCCGACCGCGTCTTGGACCGCCGGTCCGGTGACGGTCTGCGCGATCGTGTCCAGCGTGGTGATCCGCCGCACCAGGCCGGGGTAGGCCGGTTCGCGCGCGACAAGGACCGACACCTCGGCCTCGTACGTCTCCCCTCGTGAGTGCTGCACGACGGCACCGGACGCGACACCGAGAACGGCGCAGCACACCAAGGTGCGCGCGTGCTTGCTCGCCCACCCGGCGTACCCGCCGAGGGTCGGCCCCGGGGCTGGAGGCTGACCCGAGCGTGCGGACGCTGCCTCCTCCGCGCCCAACTGGGCCCGCCAGATGAGGCCGATGCCGCCGGCGATCGCAAACATCGCGATGCCGATGATGTCGTAGAACGGCATGGTGGCGAGATGGCCGACGATCACGGCTGCGCCGAGGTGAGCCCCGGGGCCGTCCAGGCGGAGGCTGCGACGCAATGCTCCGAGCATCACCGTCAGGTAGAGGGCGAGCCCGCCGGCCCCGGTCGCGAACACCAAGCCCCACAGGTGTCCTTGGGTGCCGAGGGCAGGGGGCGCGCACTGAGGGCAGGAGGCGGTCGATCCGTCGGCGATCGAGCGGAAGCTGCCCTGGACGTCCCGGGTCGTGCCGAAACCGACCGCTGGAGATGCTTCTAGCGCCGTCTGCACGGTCGTGGTGCTGAGGTTGGCCCGCCCGTCGTCGCTGTAGCCGTTGTCGAGGCGATGACGGACCGTGTCGCCCAGCTGCGTCGAGGAGACCAGGATCAGTACCACTGCGGCGCCGACCATGATCGTTCCGAGGGTCCGCGGATTGCCCGCCACCGCTGCGCGAACGGCCACGAAGACAGCCATGACGGCCAGGGCGCTCCACAGGCCGCGGTTGACCGACACGATCACCGGAACCAGCGCCACCGCGAGGACGAGCGGGCCTACTCGCCGGCGCCATCCGGCGCGCGGGCCGAACCAGCCGATGAGGAAGAACGGCAGCAGGACCGCGAAGTTGAGCGCCCAGCCGTTGGTGTAGGCGAAGGGCGCGCTCGCGCGCGGGTTGGCGACGCCGTCGACGAGGTTGAGCTGAGCGACCACCGGATGGACGAGGTCCCGCACGAACGGGAGCGAGGTGATCCGGCGCGGTAGGACGAGCTCCACGGCCGAGGGGAAGTCGAGGTGAGGTGCCAGCGTGCCCAGCAGGCCTCCGGCCACGGTCGTGACGAAGAGGCAGGCGAAGGCGCGGATGATGCGGGTGTCGGACAGCTCCTTGCGCATGTTGCCGAGGTAGAGCAGGACGATCGTCGCTGCGGCGTCCCAGGCGAAGCGGAACCCGAAGGTGAGGTAGCGCGTGTTGCTGCCGCCGTGCACGGTGCCCGGGGCATCCACCTGGAGCACCACGAGTCCGACAAGCACCCACGCGAGGAAGAGCAGCCACACGAGGAACCCCCGGGGCGCATGGATCCGCCGACGCTGGAGCAGCTCGACGAGCAGGAGCACCGCCGCGACCAGGCTCAAGACCTGGGCGAGGCCGAGGATCCACCAGAGCGGATAGCCGACCAGCACCCACGTCAGAGGCCAGCCGGGCGCGAACCGCCCTCGGGGGGCAGGACTCGCGCAGGCCGGAACGGGCCCCGGAAGGCTCGCGGCGACGACGGATGTGGGCACCTCCACTATGAACCCCGGAGAGCGGGGGCCTCACAACCCCAAATTGCGGGAAGCGGCATCACGGACGCTCGCGGATGATCGTGGCCACGAGAGAGCCGACGACGGAGGAGAGTGCGATGCCGGCAGCGGTCGCGGTGTGTGTGGTCTGGCTGGGGGCCGTGCTGGTCCTCGGCCTGCTGGTCGCCTCGACGACCGGCGGGAGGGATGCGCCCACCGCCCGCGGGCCACGCCGCGACGTCCTGCGGGTGAAGGTTCGAAACAGCGTGGATGCGGTCAGCGGACAGCTCGGCCGGTTCGTCACCGGGGCCATCGTGGTCCTGGCGGGCTGGTCGGTGACGATCATCGTGTGCTGGTTCCTGGGCGAGCTGGCCCACGCGGTCGAGGACGAGGTCGACTGGCCGGTCTTTCGGTGGTTCCGCGACCGCCAGGTCGACGGCTGGTCCGAGGCCTGGGTGCGTCTCACCAACATCGGCTCCCCCCAGCTCACCGCTCAGGTGGCGGTCGTCGGCGCCCTGGTCCTCGGCGTGCTCTGGTGGCGCCGTGGCCGGCCGTGGTGGCTGCCGGCGCTGAGCCTGGCCCTCGGCCTGGTGCTCGTGCGCTACGCCCAGTTCCTGCTCAAGGAGGTCGTCGACCGTGGGCACCCGCCCACCTCGCTGGGCACCTGGCCCTCGGGCGGGTGCGCGCGGGTGATCGTCGTCTACGGCCTCATCCTCTTCCTCCTGATGCGCTGGGCGGAGGTGCGCGGTCGTCGGCCCTGGATCCTCTGGGGCCCCGCCGTCGCGGTCCGCGTCTCCGGCCAGGGCTACGCGCGCCCCTACAACCTCGAGCACTGGGTGCCCGACGGCGG
>JAEZKN010000117.1 GCA_023415395.1 Actinomycetes bacterium | reverse complement strand
AGGCGGAGGCGGAGGCGGCCCGGCTGTCCGCGCTCACCGAGCTGGTCCGGGTCCGCGTCCCCGAGCTGGTGCCCGACGTCGAGGTCGTCGGCGACCCCGTCGCCCGGCTCCCCCACCTGGTCACGTTCTCGTTGCTCTACGTCGACGGCGAGGCGATCGTGACCGAGCTCGACCGGCTCGGGTACGGCGTGGCGAGCGGGTCGGCGTGCACCGCCTCGACGCTCACGCCGAGCCACGTGCTCGAGGCCATGGGCGTGCTCACCCACGGCAACGTGCGGGTCTCCCTGACGCGGGAGACGACCGCCGAGGACGTCGAGGGCTTCCTCGCCGTGCTGCCGGGGGTCGTGCAGGAGCTCCGCGCCCGGGTGGGCCTGTGACCGGCGGGCCGACGACGGCCGACCTCGAGCTCGACTGCCGCGGGATGCTCTGCCCGCTGCCGGTCATCGAGCTCGGCAAGCGCTACGCCGAGGTGCCGCTGGGCGGCGTGGTCGCGGTGCTCGCCGACGACGTCGCCGCGCGCACGGACATCCCGGCCTGGTGCCGGATGCGCGGCCAGGAGTACCTCGGGGAGGACCCCGCGCAGCGCTACCTGGTCAAGCGGGTCAGCTGAGCCGCTTGAGGTGGTCGGCCACCTCGTCGGCCGCGGCCTCGCCGTAGGAGTCCTCCAGGCGCGCGAGGAACTGCGCCGGCGTGAAGGAGTACTCCTGCGTGCCTACCGTCTCCACGACGTACGCCGCCAGCACGCAGCCGACCTGCGCAGCCCGCTCGAGGCCGACCCCCCAGGCCAGCGCCCCGAGGAAGCCCGCCCTGAATGCGTCGCCGACGCCGGTCGGCTCGACCGCGGTCACGTTCTTCGCCGCGTGGAGCTCGATCGGCTCCTCGCCCCGGCGCAGGATGCGGACGCCGTCCTTGCCGAGCGTGGTGACCTGGATGCCGACGCGGTCGAGCACCTCCTCGGCCGACCAGCCGGTCTTCTGGGCGATCATCGCCGACTCGTACTCGTTGGAGAAGAGGATCGCGGCGCCGTCGATCAGCTTGCGGATCAGCTCGCCGTCGCTGAACGCGAGCTGCTGGCTGGGGTCGGCGATGAACGGGTAGCCGCGCTGGCGGCACTCGTCGGTGTGGCGCAGCATGCCGTCGGGGTCGTCGGCGCCGACGAGGACGTAGTCGGGCTCGCCCACGCGGGCCACGATCGGCGCCAGCTCGATCAGCCGCGCCTCGCTCATCGCTCCCGGGTAGAAGGAGGCGATCTGGGCGCCCGTCGGGTCGGTGGTGCAGACGAACCGCGCGGTGTGCCGGGTCTCGGAGATGCGCACGTGGCCGCAGTCGACGCCGTGCCGCTCGAGCCAGGACCGGTAGTCCGCGAAGTCCTCCCCCGCCGCGCCGACCAGCACCGGCCGCAGGCCGAGCTGGCCCAGGCCGAAGCACATGTTGGCGGCGACGCCGCCGCGGCGGATCTCGAGGTCGTCGACGAGGAAGGAGACGGACAGCTTGTCGAGCTGCTCGACCACGAGCGAGTCGGCGAACTTGCCCCCGTAGCCCATGAGGTGGTCGGTGGCGATGGATCCCGCGATCAGCAGAGGCACGACACGGAAGACTACCCGCGGGTACCGGTGGGGGTACCGGTCGGTAGCGCCTAGCGTCGACGACATGAGCACCGAGAACGCCGCCGGACGACTGGCCTACGACGACCCCTCGACCCCGTCGGAGATGGGCACCGACGCCCTCGCGACCCTCACCGCGCTCGGCTGGGTGCCCGCCACCTACACCCCGCGCGAGGCGACCAAGCGCGGCGAGATCGAGATCCCCGAGGCCGCCACCCGGCTCGCCCGCGCGATCTACGGCGACGAGGGATAGCCGCCGGCCCTGGACATGCGAAGGCCCCCACCGGATCACCGGTGGGGGCCTTCCGCGTCTCAGCTCAGTGGAAGCTGTCGCCGCAGGCGCAGGAGCCCGTGGCGTTGGGGTTGTCGATCGTGAAGCCCTGCTTCTCGATCGAGTCCACGAAGTCGATCATCGCGCCGTTGAGGTAGGGCACGCTCATCCGGTCCACGACGACGGCCACGCCGTCGAAGTCGGTGACCACGTCACCGTCGAGGCTGCGCTCGTCGAAGAACAGCTGGTAGCGGAGCCCCGAGCAGCCACCCGGCTGCACCGAGATGCGCAGCGAGAGGTCGTCGCGGCCCTCCTGCTCGAGGAGGCTCTTCACCTTGGCGGCGGCGACCGGGCTCAGGTTGATGGAGTCGGTACGGCGCTCGGTGGTCTCGACCTGCTCGGTCATGGGCGGTTCTCCCGAAGTAGATGGAGTGGGTTTCCTACGCTCCAATGGTCGCACACGGACGGTTATTCCCGAGCCATCACCGCGACCACGTGCGGGCGATGCGCTCGGCCAGGTCGCTGAGCGCGGCGGCCGGCTCGGCGAAGGCGCGCTGCTCCCCCACCAGGTCGACGAGGGAGTAGGCCGACTCCACCCCGAGGGCCCGCATCTCGCGGGAGCCGACGTCCACCTTGCCGGCGAGCACCACGCAGGGCCGCAGCGCGGCGTTGGCGATCTCCGCGACGCCGTAGGGCACCTTGCCGCCGCGGCTGGAGTAGTCGAAGGCGCCCTCGCCGGTGATGACCAGGTCGACCTGCCCGGCCCGCTCGGCCAGCCGCAGCGCGTCCGCCACCAGCTCGATGCCCGGCTCGCGGGTCGCGCCGAGCAGGAGCAGCGCGAAGCCGAGGCCGCCGGCGGCGCCGGCCCCCTTCTCCAGCGAGATCCGCCGGTCGGTGGCCGCGGCGAGCTCCTCGAGCCAGCCGTCCAGGACGGGCATGCGGTCCTCGGTCACCCCCTTCTGCGGGCCGAAGACCTTCGTGGCCCCGAAGAGGCCGGTCAGCGGGTTGTCGACGTCGCTGGCCGCGCCCAGCTCGACGTCGAAGGCGGGCAGCGCGACCGAGGTGATCCCGGCCAGGCCGGCGGCACCCTGGTCCAGCGGCCGGTCCGCGGTCGCCCCCAGCGCGGCCAGCAGGCCCGCGCCGCCGTCGTTGGTGCCGCTGCCGCCCAGGCCGACCAC
>JAEZKN010000401.1 GCA_023415395.1 Actinomycetes bacterium | reverse complement strand
CGGGCTGCCCGCCCGGGGCGTCGGCCTCGTTCGTGGCGACCGCCTTCGAGGCGAGGGCGGCGACGAGCGAGCAGACGCCCCACACGCCGAGGGCGCAGACGACCAGGCGGGTGAGGGCGACGTCGGTGGAGAGGTTGTCCGAGCCCAGCGCGGCGTAGAGCGCGGGGGAGCCGACCACGGCGGTGCCGGCGAGTACGGGCAGGGAGAACGGGCTCAACTCAGGCTCCTACGGTGAGGCGCTGCTCGGTGCCGACCGTGCCCTCGGACCGGATCTGCTCCGCTCCGACGAGCTCCTGGTAGGACAGCACCGCGAGGCGCGGGACGATCGGGTGGACCAGCCGGTGCACGGCGGCGCGCAGCTGGGGCGCGCAGACGAGCACCGGACGCAGGTTGCGGTTCTCGACCTCGGTCACCAGCTGGGCCAGGTTCGTCAGCAGTGCCTGGCTGGAGTCGGGGTCGAGCGCGATGGACTGCCCCTGCTCGGAGGGCCGGAGCGACTCCAGGATCCGCTGCTCGAGCTGGGGGTCGAAGGTGAGGACGTGCAGGACCTTGTCGACCAGGTACGGCGCCGCGATGGCCGGTCCGAGCGCGAGGCGCGCCGACTCCACGAGCGGGTCGAGCTCCTTGGTGCGGGCCGCGCGGAGCGAGAGGGCCTCGAAGATCCGGACCAGGTCGCGGATCGACACGCCCTCCTCGAGCAGCTCCTGGAGGACGCGCTGCACCTCGCCGAGGCTGAGCTGGGCGGGGGTGAGCTCCTCGACCACCACCGGGTGCGTGCGCTTGATGACGTCGACGAGCATCCGCACGTCCTCGCGGCCCAGGAGCCGGGCCGCGTGCCGGGTGACGACCTCGGCGAGGTGGGTGGTGATGACCGAGGCGCGGTCGACGACGGTCGCGCCGGAGAGCTCGGCCTGGCTGCGCAGCTCGGCCGGGATCCACTTGGCGCCGAGGCCGAAGACCGGCTCCTGGGTCGGCTCGCCGGGCAGGGAGCCGAGGAACTCACCGATCGCGAGCACGGTGCCCGGAGGTGCCTCGCCGCGGGCGACCTCGATGCCGAAGAGCATGATCGCGTAGGTCCGGCTGGGCAGCTGGAGGTTGTCGCGGGTGCGCACCGGCGGGGCCACGATGCCGAGGTCGGTGGCCAGCTTGCGGCGCAGTGACTTCACGCGCTCGAGCAGGTCTCCGCCGGTGCTGTTGTCGACCAGGTCGATCAGGTCGGCGGACAGCTCGAGGCCCAGCGGGTCGACCTGGATCTCGGCGGCGAGCAGCTCGGGGGTCTCGGCCGGGGTGGCGACGGCGCTGCCCGCCTCGTCCTCGGCGTCGGGGTCGGGTGGCCGCACCCGGGTCGAGGCGAGCAGCATGGCGCCGCCGGCCAGGATGAAGGGGATCTTGGGCATGCCCGGGATCACGCACAGCGCGAGCGCGGCGAAGCCGGCCACGCGCAGCGGGGTCCGGTAGCCGGTGATCTGGCGCAGGATGTCCGAGCCCATGTCCTCGTTGCCGACCGACCGGGTCACGATGAGGCCGGTGGCGACCGAGAGCAGCAGGGCGGGGATCTGGGAGACCAGGCCGTCGCCGACGGAGAGCAGGCTGTAGGTCGTGATCGCCTCGCCGAACGGCATCCCGTGCTGGGCCACGCCGACGGCGAAGCCGCCGATGAGGTTGACCAGCGTGATGATGACGGCGGCGATCGCGTCGCCCTTCACGAACTTCGAGGCACCGTCCATCGCGCCGTAGAAGTCCGCTTCGGCGTGCACGTCGGCCCGGCGCTGGCGCGCCTCGTCCTCGGTGATGAGGCCGGAGTTGAGGTCGGCGTCGATCGCCATCTGCTTGCCGGGCATGGCGTCGAGGGTGAAGCGCGCCCCGACCTCGGCGACCCGGCCGGCACCGTTGGTGATGACGACGAACTGGATCACGAGCAGGATCGCGAAGACGATGAGGCCGACGATGAGCGACCCCCCGATGACGAAGTGGCCGAAGGTGTCGATCACCTTGCCGGCGTAGCCGTCGAGCAGCACCAGGCGGGTCGCGCTCACGTTGAGCGCGAGCCGGAAGAGCGTGAGGACCAGGATCACGGCCGGGAAGGCGGCGAAGTCCAGCGGCCGGTGCACGAACATCGCGACCATCAGCACCAGCAGCGCGGTGGTGATGTTGAGCGCGATGAGCAGGTCGAGCACCATCGCGGGCAGCGGCACCACCAGCATGACGACGATCCCGACGATCCCGACCGGGACGGCGAGCTGCATCAGCCTCTTGAAGGGCACGGTTCTCCTATCGGCCGGCCGCGAGGGCGGCTGAGGCTGGGGCGACGACGCGGCGGCGCCTGCCGACGGCGGGTACGGCGGGCAGGTCGGCCTCGGTGCGAGGGCTGCGGTGCGCCCCGCCGCGCTGGCCGACGCTGCGGCGGTTGATCACGAACGCGAGCACCTGGGCGACCGCGGCGAAGAGCTCGGCCGGGATCTCCATGCCCACCTCGGTGGAGGTGTAGATCGCCCGGGCGAGCGGGACGTCGCGCACGATCTCGATCCGGTGCTCCTCGGCCTTGGCGCGGATCGCCGCGGCGATGACCCCGGCGCCGCGGGCCACCACGCGAGGCGCGCCGCGCTCGGGCTCGTAGCGCAGCGCGACCGCGACGTGGGTCGGGTTCACGAGGACCACGTCGGCGTCCACGATGTCGGCCATCATGCGGTTGCGTGCGGCGGCCAGCTGGCGGGACCGGATCGCGCTCTTCACGAGCGGATCGCCCTCGGTGTTCTTGTGCTCCTGCTTGACCTCCTCCTTGGTCATCCGCGCCTTCTTGCCGACGCGGAGCCGCTGGACGAGGTAGTCGGCGCCGGCCAGGACGAGCCCGGCGACGGCGACGTTGCGCAGCATCGTGAGGGCCCCGTCGGCGAAGACCTCGAGGATGATCCCCATCGGCATCAGGCCGCCGATGAGCGGCATCAGGTTCTCGACCGCCATCCACACCAGCAGGGCGACGACGCTGGAGCGCAGCAGCATCTTGGTGCCCTCCCAGAGGGCCTGGACGCCGAAGATCCGCTTGAACCCGGGCAGCGGGTTGAGCTTGGAGAGCTTGGGCTGCACCGACTTGGTGGCCAGGTAGAACCCGCCCTGGGCCAGGGCTCCCGCGACGCCGACGACCATGATCACCGAGCCCATCGCGACGATGGCGACCATCGCGTGCCAGAACCCCTCGCCGAGCAGCTGCAGGGCGACGCTCGTGCTGGCGTGCTCGCCGGCCCGGAAGCAGCGCGTCATCACCTCCTGCAGGGCCGTGAGCTCGTGGCGCAGCAGCAGGGGGAGGAAGGAGACGAAGAGCAGCATCGCGGACCAGGCACCGATCTCCTGGGTGCGCGGGACCTGGCCCTCCTTGCGGTTCTCCTTCCGCTTCCTCGGGGTGGGTTTCTCGGTGCGCTCCTCGCTCATCGGGTGCTCACCCCGCTCCCGAGAGCGTGGCCATCGCCTGCGTCGCCAGGTCGGTGAGACGCGCGACGGCTTCGGGCAGCACCGGGAAGGAGAGCCCCACGAGCAGCAGGGTCAGGCCGATCTTGACCGGGAACATGACGTTGAGGGCGTTGAGCTGCGGCGCGACCTTGGTGAGGACCGCGAGGCCGAGGTCGGCCAGGAAGAGCACCGCGATCATCGGCAGGGCGATCTGCACCGCGGTGACGAAGAAGAGATGGAACGCACGGGTCATCACGTCCGGCGCGAGCGTCCAGTCCGGCGTGGTCCCCAGCGGAAGGAAGTCGAAGGTGCGCAGCAGGCCGCCGATCACCATCAGGTGGCCGCCGGTCACGAAGAGCAGGACCACCGCGAGCATCTGGTGGAACTTGCCGAAGATCGTCGTCTGGGTCATGCCGAGCGGGTCGAAGCCCTGGGCGAGCGAGAAGCCGCCGAAGACGTCGACGAGGCTGCCGGCCGCGGCGACGGCGGCGAAGAGCAGGTAGGTGACGAAGCCCATCCCGAGCCCGATCAGCGCCTGGCTGCCGACGTTGAGCAGGAGCGCGATCGTCGAGGTCGGGATCGCGTCCGCGCTCGGGGTGATCGCGAACGCGAGACCGAGGCTGAGCACGACCTTGGCCATGGTCGGCATCGAGCGGCCGGCGAAGGGCGGGACCACGGCCAGCCAGGCGCCGATCCGGACCGAGGCGAGCAGGTAGGCGACGAGCGGCTCGCCGGCGATCGTGAGCGTCATCGCGGCCGCCTAGCCCAGCATCGTGGGGAGGGCGGCGAACAGGTCCTGGGTGAAGGTCACCAGCGTGTGCATCATCCAGTTGCCCGACAGCAGCAGGGCGACACCGACGCCGACGACCTTCGGCACGAAGGAGAGCGTGAACTCCTGGATCTGGGTGACCGACTGGAAGAGCGACACCGCGAAGCCGATCACCAGCGAGGTGACCAGGATCGGGGCGGAGAGCTTGAGCGCCACCAGCATGGTCTGGAGCGCGATCTCGATGATCGCGGTGTCACTCATCCGTAGCTCCCGATGAGTGAGGTGACCACGAGGGCCCATCCGTCGACGAGGACGAACAGCAGCAGCTTGAACGGCAGCGACACCATCACCGGAGGCATCATCATCATGCCGAGCGCCATCAGCGCCCCGCTCACGACGATGTCGATGACCAGGAACGGGATGAAGATGATGAAGCCGATGATGAAGGCCTGCTTGAGCTCGCTGAGCACGAACGCCGGGATGAGCGTCGAGGTCGCGACGTCCTCGCGGTTCTGCGGCATGTCGCGCTTCGCGACGTTGGTGAGGAGCTCGAGCTCCTCGTCGTCGACGTTGTCGAGCATGAAGTCGCGCAGCGGCTCGATGCCCTCGCTCATCGCGACCGACGCCGTCTTGTCGCCGTCGAGGTAGGGCTGCAGCGCCACCTCGTTGATCGTCGAGAGCACCGGCGCCATCACGAAGAGGCTGAGGAAGAGAGCCAGGCCGGCGAGCACCTGGTTGGGCGGGGTCTGCTGGAGCCCGAGCGCGTTCCGCGTCAGGCCGAGCACCACGAAGATCTTCGTGAACGCCGTGCAGCTGAGCAGGATCGCCGGCAGCAGGGAGATGAGCGTGAGCCCGATGAGGACCGTGACCGACCCGCTCGGGCTGTCGGTCAGGCCGTCGAGGTCGATCGTCACCTGCGAGCCGCCCGGGGTCGGGCCCTCGGGACCGCTCGGCCCCGACGGGCCCAGCTCGTCGGCGTACGCCGCCGAGGGCAGCGCGAGCACGGTCAGCACCACCCCGACCGTGACGAGGAGGGCGCGGCGGATCACGAGGCCCTCTTGGTGGCCGCGGCGAGGGCCTGCTTCCAGGTCGACGGCGACAGGATCGAGCCCGAGAGGCCGCCGCCG
>JAEZKN010000392.1 GCA_023415395.1 Actinomycetes bacterium | reverse complement strand
CGCCCGGGGCCGGGGTCCGGCGGGTCTGCAGGACGGGCGTCGGCGCGCCGCGCTCCCCCTGCGGGGCCGCCAGCGTCCCGGTCGTGGTCGCACCCCAGCCGGTGACCAGCACGTCACGCGGCCCCGGGGCCAGCGGCAGGAGGCCGGCGGCGTTCGCGACCAGCGTGGTGGTCCGGTCGGTGATCGCCTGCGCGGCGGCGAGGTGCCGCGGCGAACCCATCACCTCGGCCGCGGCGACCGGGCTGACGTACGGGTCGTCGAAGAGCCCGCGCTCGAGCTTGTGGTCGAGGATCCGGCGCACCGAGTCGTTCAGCCTCCGCTTGCTGATCCGGCCGCTGCGGACAGCGTCGAGCACGGCGGCGTACGCCGTGTCCATCTGCGGCGGGACCAGCAGCTGGTCCGCGCCGGCGAGCAGCGCCCGCACCGGCGCGACGTCCGGCGGGAAGGTCGAGGCCGCGCCCTGCATGTCGAGGGCGTCGGTGACGATGAGTCCGTCGAAGCCGAGCTCCTCGCGCAGCAGCCCGGTCAGGACCGGCCGGGACATCGTGGCCGGCACCCCGCTGGGGTCGACGGCCGGCAGCACGACGTGGGCGGTCATGATCGTGTCGACGCCTGCGGCGATCGCCGCCCGGAACGGCGGGAGGTCGATCTCCTCCAGCTGCTCGCGCGTGTGGGTCACGACCGGCAGCCCGAAGTGGCTGTCGACGCCGGTGTCGCCGTGCCCCGGGAAGTGCTTGGCCACCGCCGCGACGCCTCCGGCGTGGAGGCCCGTGACTTGCGCGGCGACGAGCTCGGACACCAGCGCCGGGTCCCCGCCGACCGAGCGGATCCCGATGACCGGATTGTTCGGGTTGACGTTGACGTCGACGACCGGGGCGTAGGGCTGGGTCACGCCGACGGCGGCGAGCTCGGTGCCGATGATGCGCGCCGACCGCCTCGCGTCCGCCGCCGACCGGCCGGCGCCGAGCGCCATGTTGCCGGGCATCTGGGTGGCGGGCGCACCGAAGCGGGCGACCAGCGAGCCGCCCTCCTGGTCGACCGAGACCTGCAGCGGGATGCCGCGCTCCAGCGCGAGCGAGGCCCGCTGGAGGCCGTTGGACAGCGTCGCCACCTGGGCCGGGGTCGTGATGTTCTGGTCGTTGTTGCGCGTCGTGAAGTAGATGACCCCGCCGGGCCGGTACTTGGCGATCACCTCGGCCGGGGTGTCGACGCCGTAGAGCCGCTGGTTGGTCGCCCGGGCCTGGTGGCTCGGGAAGGACGCGTCGCGACCGGCGACCTCGAGGACGAAGAGCTGTCCGACCTTGTCGCGGGTCGACATCTGCTTCATCAGGGCCTGCACCGGGTCCCGCGGCTCGGGCTTCTCCGCCGCGGTCGCGGTGCTGTGAGCCGGGCCGAGCGCGGTGGCGAGGCTCAGCGAAAGGCCCAGCGAGAGGCCCAGCGACACGAAGGCGGCGGGCAGCGACCGAGCAGGCATGTCCCGACGCTAGCCCTGCGCACGCGTGGCCGGCGCCGATTCGGCGAACCCCGGCGGAACCCGGCGGACGCCCGGACCGTCCCAGCCCCATGAGGCTCCTCCTGGCCCTGGCGGCCCCGCTGCTCCTCGCCGCGTGCGGCACCACCGACCCCTCGACGGGCGCGCCCCGGACTCCCGACCCCACGACCACGGCGGCCGCCCCGACGGCCACCACCACGGCCACCACCACGGCCGGCACCAGGCACACCGGCACGGGCATCGAGCAGCCGCCGCCCTTCCGGGTGCAGTACGACGGCCACGAGCTGGCGCTGCGCCCCCACACCTACTGCTACGGCGACGGCTGCGTCGACGGCGTCGCGACCGACCCGCCCGACATCGGCGCACCCGCCGAGGTCCGTGTCCACGTGCCCGTCGCGCGGTTCGAGCTCAGCGTCTTCGCCCGGGAGATCACGCGCGAGCCGCGCGCGGACCGTCCCTTCGCCGACGTCACCTGCGGCGGGCGCAGCTTCGAGGTGCCGGTCGAGGACCTCGGCGACGGCTGGTACGCGCTGCGGCCGGCGGGCCCGGCCGGGCACTACGACCTCGAGCTCTTCGCCCAGGGCGGGGGCGACATGATCGGCGCCCTCCGGTGGCGCACGCCGACCGACGGGCCGATGCCGGAGCCCACGGCGCGCCTGGCCCTCATCGCCGAGCACGACGGCGAGCCGGACAGCTACGGCCTCGAGCTCGCGATCGACGACCTCGCCACGACTCCCCGACGGGCCTCGGCGGAGATCGAGGTCACCGCGGGCAACGGCCGATCCCTGACCTTCGACGTCGCGCAGCCGAGGCAGGACCGGTGCCAGAGCGCCGGCGACCTCTACTTCGACCGCCCCGACGCGCCGGCGAGGGAGGCGTCACGCCTGGGCGACTTCCCGTTCACGACGACGGTGACCCTCACGCTGGACGGCCGCACCCACCGGGCGACCGCGGTCTACCCCGACGACGAGATCCGGGGCAACGAGCCGAGCGTCGCGCTCGAGTTCACCCCGGCTCTCCCGGGGTTGTGAGGCCGGAGTGCCTCAGACCAGGTCGATGGCCCGCACGGACGCGGCGTCGATCGCGTGCTGGATGTCGGCGAGGGTGTCGGGCGGGATCGCGGTGTCGACGGAGAGCGCGACGAGGGCACGACCGCCCTTCTCCTGCCGGGAGACCTGCATGCCGCCGATGTTGATGGCGGCGTCACCGAGGATGTTGCCGACGGTGCCGACCATGCCCGGCCGGTCGCCGTAGGTGAAGAACGCCAGGTGCTCGGCCGGCTCGAGGTCGACGTCGAAGCCGTTGACCTCGACCAGGCGCTCCTTCTGGTTGATGCCGACCAGCGTGCCGCTCACCGAGACCTGCGACCCGTCGGCCAGGGTGCCGCGCACCGTGATCAGGTTCCGGTGGTCGGGGCTCTCCGGGTCGGTCACGAGACGTACGGCGCAGCCGCGCTCGGCTGCGAGCAGTGGAGCGTTCACGTAGGAGACCTGCTCCCCCACGATGTCGGTGAAGAGGCCCTTCAGCGCCGCGAGCTCGAGCACCTTCACGTCGTACTCGGTGATCTCGCCGCGGACCTCGACGTCGACCTGCTGGGCGACCTCGCCGGCCAGGCCGGTGAAGACCCGGCCGAGCTTCTCGGTCAGGGGGAGGCCGGGGCGGACGTCCTCGGCGATCACGCCGCCCTGGACGTTGACCGCGTCGGGCACCAGCTCGCCGGACAGCGCGAGGCGCACCGACCTCGCGACCGCCAGACCGGCCTTCTCCTGAGCCTCCGCTGTCGAGGCACCCAGGTGCGGCGTCGCGACGACGTTCTCGAGCTCCAGGAGCGGGCTGTCGGTGCACGGCTCCTGGGCGAAGACGTCGAGCCCCGCGGCCGCGATCCGACCCTCCTTGAGCGCGGCGTAGAGGGCCGCCTCGTCGACGATCCCGCCCCGGGCGGCGTTGACGAGCACCAGAGACGGCTTCACCCGGGCGAGCTGCTCGGTGCCGATCAGCCCGATCGTCTCCGGCGTCCGCGGCAGGTGCACCGACATGAAGTCGGCCTCGGTCAGCAGCGTGTCGAGGTCGACCAGGCGCACGCCCATCTGCGCGGCGCGACCGGCCTGGACGTAGGGGTCGTGGGCGATCACGGTCATGCCGAACGCGCTCAGCCGCTGGGCGACGAGCACGCCGATGCGCCCGAGGCCGACGATGCCGAGGGTCTTCTCGTAGAGCTCGGTGCCGGTGTAGGGCGAGCGCTTCCACTCGCCGCTCTTGAGCGCGGCGTGCGCCGGCGCGACGTGGCGGGCCGCCGCGAGCATCAGCGCGACGGCGAGCTCGGCCGCGGAGACGACGTTGGACGTGGGGGCGTTGACGACCATGACGCCGGCGTGGGTGGCCGCGCGGACGTCGACGTTGTCGAGGCCGACCCCGGCGCGGGCGACCACCTTGAGGCGGGGCGCCGCCGCGAGCACCTCGGCGTCGATCCGCGTCGCGGAGCGCACCAGCACCGCGTCGGCGTCCGCGACTGCGCGCAGCAGCTCCTCGCGGTCGGTGCCCGTGCAGTGACGGATCTCGAACCCGGGGCCGAGCGCCGCGACCGTTGCCGGGCTGAGCTCTTCGGCGATGAGGACGACGGGGTGGGTCACAGCGGGGTCCCTCGAGGGCGTGGTGCGGGGTGGTGCGGTGGACGTGCACGGCGCTGTGCTCCGGCCGACTGTACCCCTCCCGGTGCCCGATATCCGGTGGCGTCCACGGTGCGCGCACGCCTACGGTGGGGCCATGGAGATCTGAGGCGTCCGTGTCCACCTCGACCCGTCCCAGGAGCCTCCATGTCCTCGACCACCCCGGCCGTCACCGCGTCCGGCCTCACCTTCGGCTGGCCCGACGGGACCGCCGTCCTCACCGGTCTCGACCTCCTCGTCGGGCCGGGCCGCTCCGGCCTGGTCGGCGTCAACGGATCCGGCAAGTCCACCCTGCTGCGGCTCGTCGCCGGGGCCCTCCGGCCCACCTCCGGCCACCTGGGCGTCGCCGGGGAGGTCGGCTACCTGCCGCAGGACCTCACCCTCGACGTCGACCAGCCGGTCGACGAGTTCCTCGGCATCGCCGCGGTGCGACGCGCGATCCGCGCGGTCGAGGGCGGGGACGCCGACGCGGCGCACTTCGAGGTCATCGGCGACGCCTGGGACGTGGAGGACCGCGCCGAGGCCGAGCTCGGCCGGATGGGCCTGCCCGCCGACGTGCTGGACCGGCGCCTGGGCCAGCTCTCCGGCGGTGAGGTCACCCAGCTCGGCCTGGCCCGGCTCCTCCTGGCCCGCCCCGACCTGCTGCTGCTCGACGAGCCCACCAACAACCTCGACGCGGACGCCCGCGCCCGCCTCTACGCCGTCGTCGAGGGGTGGAGCCGCTCGCTGCTCGTCGTCAGCCACGACCGCGAGCTGCTCGAGCGGATGGACCGCATCGGCGACCTGCGCGAGGGCGCGGTCCGCTGGTACGGCGGCGGCTACTCCTCCTACGCCGCCCAGATCGAGGCCGAGCAGGAGGCCGCCCGCCAGGCGGTGACCAGCGCACGCTCCGACCTGCGCCGCCAGCGCAGCGACCGCCTCGAGGCCGAGCGCCAGCTCGCTCAGCGACGCCGGATCGCGAAGAAGGCCGAGACGACGGCCGGGCTCGGCAAGGCACAGGTCAACTTCAAGCGGAACCGGGCCGAGCAGTCGGCCGCCGGGCTGCGCCGTGTCCACGACGACCGGGTCGCGGGAGCTCAGGACCGGTTGCACGAGGCCGAGGCACGGCTGCGCGAGGACCGCGAGATCCGGATCGACCTGCCGGGCACCGAGGTGCGTCGCGGCCGGGTCGTGATGGAGGGCGAGCTGCCGGTCAGCGGACCTGACCGGATCGGGATCGTCGGACCCAACGGATCGGGCAAGACCACGATGCTGCGCCGGCTCGTCGCCGACGCCCGGGTGCCGGTCGCCTTCCTGACCCAGCGGCTCGACCTGCTCGACCCCGACGACACCGTCGTCGGCAACGTCGCCCGGCGCGCTCCCGGTGCCGACGCCAACGCGGTGCGGGCGCGGCTGGCGCGGTTCCTCTTCCGGGGTGGCGCCGCGGACCGGCGGGTCGGTGACCTGTCGGGTGGTGAGCGCTTCCGGGCGACCCTGGCCGCCCTGCTGCTCGCGGACCCGGCACCGCAGCTGCTGCTGCTCGACGAGCCGACCAACAACCTCGACTTCGCCTCCTACGACGCGCTGGTCTCGGCGCTCGCGTCCTACCGCGGCGCGCTCGTGGTGGTGAGCCACGACCCCGCGTTCCTGGCGGACGTGGGCGTGGAACGGGTGGTCGACCTGGGTCAGGAGCCGGGCGAGGGCCACACGTAGGGCAGGTCGTCGGGGTCGTCCGGGAAGCGCGGACGGTAGAAGTCCGGGTCCTTGCGCAGCAGCGACGAGCGGTGGCTGCGGTGGAAGTCCTCGTCGCCGAGCCAGACAGGGAGCACGCCGGCCTCCGCGAGCTCGGCCTGGGTGCGGACCTCCGCGACGCCCGCGGCCGCGAGGTCCGCGGTGATCGTCCCCGCGGTGGTGTCCGCGTGGCCGAGCTCGACCCAGACCTCGGCGCACGTGAGGCCGTAGCGACCGAGCGCCTCGAGGTGGCCGCGCCACATCCTCACCGCGGGGTGGTGCCGCCAGCCGTAGCCCGCGACGGTCAGCCCGCGCACGACCTGGATCGTCTCGACGCGCTGCTTGCCGAGCCGTCTGGGGTCCAACGCCCGGGCGGAGCGGTCGAAGTCGGGGTACGGGAGGAAGGTCTGCACAGCTCCGGGTACCCGGTCTAGGTGAACAGCTGCCGGCCGACGTGCTCCCCCGGTCCGGCGCCGGGCGGCACGGCGAAGAGCGCGGAGCCGGTCACCTTGAGGTACTCCATCAGCGCATCGGACTTCGCCATCGCGTTCTGGATCGGGATGAAGTGCGTGTCGGGGTCGCGCACGAACGCGATGAAGAACAGTCCCGCGTCCAGTCCGCCCAGGGCGTTGCTGCCGTCGACGAAGTTGTAGCCGCGGCGCAGCATCCGGGCGCCGTCGTGGAAGTCCGGGTGCACGACGCGGACGTGGGAGTCGCGCGGGATCACCGGCCCGTCGCTGCCGGGCATCGTGAAGTCGGGGGCGGTGAGCTCGTCGCCGCCGGAGAGCGGCGCGCCCTCGGCCTTCGTGCGGCCGACGATGCCCTCCTGGTCGCCGAGCGGCTGGCGGTCCCACACCTCGATGGTCATGTTGATCCGCCGCGTGACGAGGTAGGACCCGCCGACGAGCCAGTCGGCCGAGGGGTCGTCGCCGGCGCCCACCCACACGTGCTCGTCCAGCGCCGCGGACTCCTCGGCCTTGACGTTGGCGGTGCCGTCCTTGAAGCCGAAGAGATTGCGCGGCGTCGACTGCGAGGTGGAGGTGGTCGACGTGCGGCCGAAGCCGAGCTGGGACCAGCGGATCGCGACGGTGCCGAAGCCGATCCGCGCGAGGTTGCGGATCGCGTGCACCGCGACCTGCGGGTCGTCGGCGCAGGCCTGGACGCACAGGTCGCCGTAGGACTTGTCGGGGTCGAGCGCATCGGCCGGGAAGTGCGGCAGGGTCCGCAGCGCGGCCGGCTGCCGGTCGGCGAGGCCGAACCGGTCGCGGCCCTCGGCGTCGCGGAAGAGACCCGGCCCGAAGCCGAAGGTGATCGTGAGCCCGCTCGCCGCCAGGCCGATGGCCTCGCCGGTGTCGTCGGGCGGCAGGTTGGCGGCGCCCTCGGTCGGGCCGACCTCGCCCGCCGGGAGCCCGCGGGTCATGCGCTCCGCGGCCTCGGTCCACGCGGTGA
>JAEZKN010000344.1 GCA_023415395.1 Actinomycetes bacterium | reverse complement strand
GCGCACGACCCCTGCGTGCACGAGCGGAGAGTCGCCTACCGGCCACTCGTCGGGCCACGGCAGCTCGGGCGCGGTCGCCGCGACGGTGGCGAGGTCGAGGCAGACCGAGCCGCGCCGGACCGCGCGCACGGTGAGCGCGACCGCGAGCAGCATCCGCTCGTCCTGCTCGCCGCCGAGCGCGCCGATCCGCGTCGCGACGTGGATGTCGGAGGCGGTCAGGACCCCGGCCTGGTTGAAGGACGCCAACAGCCCGGACGCGCCCGCGGCCAGCCGCCAGTCGTGCTCGTCGGCCGGCTCGAAGAGCTCTGTCATCGGGCACCCCCGTCCAGCAGGTGAGCGGTGAGATGTCCACCGTTCGTCTGCGAGGAAAGGTGGAGGAGCCACCGCCGGCCCGCGCTCGCGCCGGCGGGCGGTGAGAGATCCACCTTCCCCTTGCCCACGAAGGTGGAGGAGTCACCGCCGGCCCGGGCCCGCCCGCCGCTCATCGGGCACCCCCGTCCAGCAGGTCGGAGAGCTCCTCGACCAGCGCGACCGGCGGCCGCCAGGCGAAGACACCGCACGGGGCGCCGTCGACCAGGGGCGTGGCGGGACCGCACATGCCGCGGAGGTAGAGGTAGAGCACGCCACCGAGGTGCCGCTCGGGGTCGTAGCCCGGCTGGCGCCAGCGCAGGAAGCGATGCAGCACGGCGGCGTAGAGCAGCGCCTGGAGCGGGTAGTCGGAGTGGCCCATCGCGGCGTCGAGCGCGACCGGGGCGTAGCTGTGCGCGGTGAGCGGCTCGTCGGCGGGGCCGAGCCAGTTGGTCTTGTAGTCGACGACCAGGTAGCGCGGACCCTGCTCGGACCGCACGCGCAGCACGAGGTCGACCGAGCCGGTGAGGTAGCCGCGCAGCGTCTGGTCGCCCAGCGGACCGTCGAGCTGGTCGGCGTAGGCGCGCACCGGGTCGCCGACCGGGAGGTGCCGCTCCAGCAGCGGCCGCAGGTCGCGCAGCCGGCCGTCACCGAGCGGCAGCTCGAACTCCATCTCGCGCAACCGGTCGCGCAGCGGCACCTGGCGCAGCGTCGTCCCGTCGGCCAGCGGCCCCAGGGGTGAGTCGCAGACGGCCACGAGCGCGTCGGCGAGCACGTCCCTGAACTCGGTTCCTGAGGAGGCTGAGCCGCCGTCTCGAAGGTCGACCGGCCACCAGCCGAGCTGCTCGTCGATGTGGCCGAGCAGCTCCGCGCGCAGGTCGGGCGCCTCGGGGTCGGTGTGCTCGAGGACCGCGTGCACGAGCGAGCCGAAGGTCGCGCCCACGGGCAGACCGGCCATCGGCGAGGGCACGTCGCCCTCGACCGGAGGCGCGAGGACCACCTCGGCCTCGAGGTCCTCGTCGTCCTTGCCGACGACCTCGGGCTCGCTCGCCACGGCCCCTGCCGGGGTGGGAGCGGCCTCGACCCTGCTCAGGGAGGAGTACGACGCGCGGCGCCACTCGGTGTCGACCTCGCGGCTGAACGTCCGGGCGGCCAGGGCGGGGGTGGCGGGCCGCGGCGGGTCCTCCCCCGGGTCGGCGAGCAGCGCGGCCTCCGGCGAGGGTCCGCCGCGGTCGCGCCAGCGCGCGAGCAACGCGACCACCTCGTCGTCATCCGGTACCGGAGGAGCCTCGGGGACATCGAGGCCCTCGGCCTCTCGCATGAGCATCCGGTGCAACGGGGACGCGACGGCGTTCTTGGTCGGCGCCCACCAGGCCACGACCTGCGACTGGGCCCGGGTGATCGCGACGTAGAGCAGCCGCAGCCACTCGCCGGCCTCCTCCTCGGCCCAGCGCCGGCAGTGGTCGGCCCAGTGCTGCCCGCCGCCACCGACGTCGAGGCAGCGGGTGCCCGCGTCGTCGTGGAAGAGCGGGCGGGTGGGCTTCGGGACGAACCGGTCGGCGAGGGCGGGGAGGTAGACGACGGGGTACTGCAGCCCCTTGCTGGCGTGGATGGTCACCAGCTGGACCGCCGCGGCGTCGGAGTCGAGTCGGCGGGTGCGCTCGACGCCCCGGCCGGCGCGGCCCTCGGTGACCTGCTCACGCAGCCAGGTGAGCAACGAGGGCAGGCCGTGCCGCTCGGTGAGCGTCACCTCGTGCAGCGCCTCCCCGATGTGACGCAGGTCGGTGAGCCGGCGGTCGCCGCCCACCTCGGCGAGCACGCGCTCGGGGAGACCGGCGACGTTGGCCGCCTCGAGGACCGCGGCCAGGCCCCGGGTGGCGAAGAGCTCGACCCAGCCGCGCAGGGTGTCGGCGACCTCGTCGGTGAGGTCGTCGCCGCCGGCGTCGAGGTCGACGGCGGTGTGGCCGAAGAAGCAGGTGAGCGCGGCCGACCGCACGCGGGTGCTGCGGTGCGGCTGCTCCAGCGCCTCGAGCAGGGTCAGCCACTCGATCGCGGCCGGCGTCGCGAAGACGCTGCCGCCGCCGGCGATCACCGCCGGCACCCCGACCTCGAGCAGCGCCTCGCGGACGGCCGCGAGGTCGGCGTGGCGGTAGCTGATGACCGCGATGTCGCGGGGCCGCAGCGGCTCCCCGCAGAAGGTCGTGCCGGAGGCGAGCAGGCGGCGTACGTCGAGCGCGAGGTCCTGGGCGACGTGCGGCCGCACCTGGCCGACCGTCAGGGTGGAGCCGCCCCGCCGGCCGAAGGTGTCGCGCCGCACGACCCGCAGCCGGAACGGCGCGGCGTCGCCGGACAGCCGGCTCTCGGCGTGGTGGGCCTCGACGTCGCGCACGACGATGCGGTCGTCCCCCAGCGCCGCCCCCGCCATCAGCGTCTGGAAGGCGGCCAGCAGGGGCCCGTCGCTGCGCCAGTTGACCGACAGCGTCTGCTGGGTGGTCGCGGTCTCCGCGGCCGCGAGGTAGGTGGTGACGTCGCCGCCGCGGAAGGCGTAGATCGCCTGCTTCGGGTCACCGATCAGCACCATCGTGGCGTGCCCGGAGAAGGCGCGGTCGAGCACCTGCCACTGCACCGGGTCGGTGTCCTGGAACTCGTCGACCAGCACGATGTGCCACCGGGCGCGCATCCGCTGGGCGGCCGCGCCGTCCTCGTCCTCCAGCGCGTCGGCGAGCCGGGAGAGCAGGTCGTCGTAGGAGAGGATCCCCAGCCGGCGCTTGCGGCGCTCGAGCTCGTCGCGGACGGTCCGCGCGAAGCTGACCTTGCGGCCGGGCACGGTGCTGCGGTCCTCGTCCGCGGGCTCGAGCGCGGCCTGTGGGTCGCCGACCGCGGCCCGGGCGATGGCCAGCGCCTCGGCGTGGGTGAAGACCGGCTCGGCGTCGGCGAAGGCCCGGAGGTAGAGGTCGTCGACGGTCTCCTTGACCAGGTCGTCGAGGTCCTCGACCAGCCGCGCCCGGGAGTCGGTGTCGCCCGCGACGCCGAGGGAGTCGAGCACCATCGAACAGAACTGGTGCGTGGTCGCGATCGTCGCACCGTCGAA
>JAEZKN010000314.1 GCA_023415395.1 Actinomycetes bacterium | reverse complement strand
GCCCCGGCCCGCACGGGCCCCGGACGTCAGGTGGAGGGCGAGCGCCGCCCCGACGAGCAGCTCGGCGAAGCGGGCGGTCGGGCCGAAGTAGAACCAGAAGGTGCCCGAGAACGGGCTGAGCGCGAGGGAGCCGGCGTAGAGCACGGCGGCCAGGCCGAGCGACACCCCGGCGAGCCGGCGAGCGCTCCAGCCCTGGCGCCGGGCGGCGAGCACGCCGGCCGGCCAGAGCAGGTAGAAGTACCACTCCACGGCCAGCGACCAGGTGTGCCCGAAGGGCTGGAGCTCGGGCAGCCACAGGCTGCCCTGCTGCTCCGCGGCCCAGACCGAGGAGGCCTGGGCGAGCACGAGCAGGCCGCGCCGACCGACGTCGGGGGCATCGATCGGTGCGGACGGGACGACGGCGTAGAGCAGGACCGAGCCGACCACGAGCCCGACCAGGGCGGGGTAGAGCCGGACCACGCGGCGCCACGCGAAGGCGGCGTACCCGGTCGCGCCGCGCCACAGCACCGTGGTGATGATGAAGCCGCTGAGCACGAAGAAGAGGTCGACGCCGATGACGCCGCCGTGGAAGAGCGGGACGTACCAGGAGAACCAGTGGAGCGCGAGCACGACCACGATCGCGACCGCGCGGACGCCGTCGAGGTAGTCGAAGCGCCCCGTCCCGGCCATGTGCGCGTAACGAAGAACGCGCCCCGTCCGTTATGGGGCCATGGGGAGGACTAGACGGGGCGTGCTCGCCGCCGTCGCCGCGCTCGCGGTGACCGTCGCGCTCGCGCCGGACGCGAGCGCCGAGGAGCGCCGGCTGCCCCAGCTCCAGGCGCTGGCCGCCGACGACGTGGTCGACGCCTACGGCGTCGGGATCCACCTCAACTTCCTCGACACGCCCTACCGCGACGCCGACGCCGTGGCCGCCGCGCTCGCCGACCTCGGCGTCCGCCACGTGCGCGACGACCTCTACCTCGACGCACCCCGGCAGTACGCCGCCATCGCGCGCGTGGCCGCGCAGGGCATCCGCTTCAACCTGATCATGGGGCGCCCGGGCAACGGCACGCCCCAGGACTACGTCGACACCGTCGCCGACCGGCTGCCCGCGGGCTCGGTCGAGAGCATCGAGGGCGTCAACGAGTGGGACCTGTTCAGCGGCGGCGGTGACTGGGTGACGCAGGTGAAGGACTGGCAGGCCGGTCTGTGGGCCGCGGCCAAGTCCCGGCCCGCCACCGCGGACCTGCCGGTGCTGTCCCCGGCCCTGGCCTTCCGCTGGAACTACGCGCAGGCCGGTGACCTCTCCGAGCACGCGGACGTCGCCAACGCGCACATGTACCCCGGCGGGCACCGTCCCTCCCACGAGATCACCCGCATCACCGCCGCGGTGCGCAGCTCGGTCCCGGACGGTCCGCTCGTCACGACCGAGGCCGGCTACCACAACGCGCTCACGACCTCGAACAGCCACCGGCCGGTGCCCGAGGACGTGGCGGCCGCCTACCTCCCGCGGCTGCTGCTCGAGCACGTCGGGCGCGGCGAGCAGCGGATGTACGGCTACGAGCTCATCGACTCCTTCGCCGACGAGGACCTCGACAACCCCGAGGCCCACTTCGGGCTGCTGCGCCACGACCTGTCGCCCAAGCCGGCCTACACCGCGATGCGCAACCTGCTCGCGCTGCTCGAGGACCCCGGCCCGTCGATCGATCCCGGGACGCTCGGCATCGCGGCCCGGGGGCTGCCCTCGGACGCGCGCTACCTGCTCACCGAGAAGCGCGACGGCAGCCGGGTGCTGCTGCTGTGGCGCGACGTCTCGCTGTGGGACGCCGACGCCCAGCAACCGGTCGCGGTCACCCCCGCCGCGGTGCAGCTCCAGCTCGAGGCCGACCACGAGATCTCGGTCCACCGGCCCACCGAGAGCGCCGAGCCCGTGCACCACACCGCCGGCACGTCGGTGCCCCTCACGCTCGACGGCCAGGTGACCGCGGTCGAGATCGACCCGATCGACCCCGCCGACCCGCCGCTGCCCACCGACGTCACCGTCCGCCCCGGCGACGGCACCGCCACGGTCCGGTGGGGCCTCGCGGCCAGCGACGTCGCCGCGACCGGCTTCCGGATCACCCGCCTCCCCGACGGGGAGCCCCAGGTCGTCGGCGCCGCGGCCCGTTCCTTCGCCGACACCGGCCTCGTCAACGGCCAGGCGTACTCCTACGAGGTGCGCACGCTCACGGCGAGCGGACCGTCCGCGGCCGTCGCCTCGCCGCAGTTCGTGCCGGCCGGACGGCCGGTGCTCACGGCCCGGCCGAAGGCCACGCCCGGCAAGCGGAGGGTCACGGTCACGTGGCCGGCCGCGGACCCGCGGGGGAGCGCGGTCACGGCGTACCGCCTCACCGTGGGGGGCCGGACCGTCCAGGTCGGGCCGACGGTCTCGCGCAGGACCATCAGGGGCCTGCCGCGGCACCAGCGGCTGCGGGTCGGCGTCGCGGCCCGCAACGGCGTCGGCTGGGGACCGGTCGCCCACACGAGGTTCGTCCGGACCAGGTAGCGCATCCGTTAACCCTGGTTAATGATGCTCGATGTGATCACCGCGCTCGCGACGGACATCGACCAGCTCCAGCTCGAGCTGCCCGAGGCGTTCCAGCTCGGCGTGAAGGTCGTGGTCGGGGTCTTCCTCTTCGGCATCGCCCTGGACACCCGGATCTCGGACTTCCGCGACGTCGTGCGCCGCCCCCTGGCGATCGGGGCCGGGCTGGTCTCGATGTTCGTGGTGATGCCCGCGCTGACCGTCGTGCTGACGCTGGCGCTCGACGTCCGCGGCTCCGTGGCGATCGGCATGATCCTCGTCGTCTGCTGCCCGGCCGGGAACTTCTCCAACCTGTTGACCTACCGGGCCAGGGGCGACGTCGCGCTCTCGATCTCGATGACCACGGCCTCCAACGTCGTGGCCATCGTGCTGACCCCCCTCGCCGTCGCCTTCTGGTGCGGCCTCAACCCGGTGGCCGGCGACCTGCTGCGCGACGTCTCGATCGACGCCTGGGGCATGGCGGCCGAGGTGGCGCTGCTCATCGGCCTGCCCTTCGCGGCCGGGCTCCTCGTGGCCTGGCGCCGCCCGGCGATCGCGGCTCGCGCGCGCACGGTCGTGGAGCCGGCCGCGCTGGGCCTGCTGCTGCTGATCATCGTGGCCGGCCTGGCCGGGCAGGCCGGGCGCTACGCCGAGTACGTCGTCGCGGTCGCGCTCGCGGTCGTCTGCCAGAACACGCTCTCGCTCCTGGTCGGCTACGGCACCGGGCGGGGCCTGCGGCTGCCGCGGCCGGGGACGCGCGCGATGACCTTCGAGATCGGCGTGCGCAACACCGGGCTCGCACTCGTGCTCGCCCTCGGCTTCTTCGACGACCTCGGCGGGGTCGCGCTGATCGCGGCGCTGTGGGGGCTGTGGGACGTGATCGCCGGGCTCGCGGTGGCGACCTGGTGGCGCCGCGCTGCCGTCAGGGAGTCCGCCGGCGCAACACCTGCGGGATCGCCGGGGACGCCTGGTCGGCGATGACCCGCAGCCCCGCGCGCAGCGTGGAGC
>JAEZKN010000264.1 GCA_023415395.1 Actinomycetes bacterium | reverse complement strand
CCCCCCCCCCCCCCCCCCCGGCGCGGATCAGCCGACCTGCGCGATGATGCTGGCGGGCTCGACGGGCTTGGGGAGGACGTCGAAGCGGGTCATCACGTCGATGACCGGCTGGATCATGCCCTCGTCGACGGAGTCGCCGTACTGCAGGAGCTGCAGGGTGGCCAGGGTCTCGTCCGTGAGGTTGGTGTACTCCTGGAGGATCGACTTGCGCTCCTCCTCGTTGGCCGCGTCGTTGGCCCAGGCGTTGGTGTCGGCCAGCGCCGCGCGGAACTTCTCGATCAGCTCCGGCTGCTCCTCGACCAGGTCGCGCTGGCCGAACCAGATGGTGTTGTAGAAGTCCTCGCCACCGTTGACGGCGTCGTAGGGAGCGACCAGCGCCTCACCGAGACCGTCGGTCTCGATCTGGGCGTTGAACGGCGCGGTCACGGTCGCGGCGTCGACCTGGCCGCTCTCGAAGGCCTGCCCGACCTGGGTGAAGTCGAGCGTCACGAAGTTGATGTCCTTCGCGTCGACGCCCGCGTCGTCGAGGGTGGCGAGCGTGGAGAGGTGGGGCATGGTGTTCAGGGCGTTGACCGCGATCGACTTGCCGGCCAGGTCCTCGATCGACGTGACCTTGCCACCGGTGGGCGCCATGACCCAGACACCCGGGTTGTCCTTGGTGTAGATGGCACCGCCGGCCACGATCTGGAAGTTGATGCCCGCGGCGTTGGCCGAGGCGACCGACGTCGGCGACGTGAGGGCGAACTGCGCGTCGCCCGACTCGACGGCGGCGGCGAGCTCCGGGACGTTGGCGACCACGTTGACCGTCACGTCGAGGTCGTGGTCCTCGAAGAAGCCCTTCTTCTCCGCGTAGAACGCCTGGGCACCCGTGTCGGAGGCCACCGTGGCGATGGTGATGCTGGTCGTGCCGTCCTCGTTCTCGGAGACTCCACCCGAGCTCGAGGAGTCGTCTCCGCCACAGGCGGCGAGGAACGAGAGGGCGGCGATCGCGACGACGGCGACGCCGCGACGCTGGGTGGTCCTACGCATGCGGGTTCCCTGCTTTCGTTGGTTCTTCATCGGTCTTCGTCAGCTCAGTGCCCGGGAACGGCCTGACGCTGGTGCGTCAGACCCATGACGTCATGGATGTACGCGCGGATCCGGAGGAACTCCGGGTCGCTGCGCGTGGCCACCTGCGTGCGCGGCTTCGGGAGCTCGACGCGGAGCTCCTCCGCCACCACGCACGGCGGCTTGCTGAGGATCACGATCCGGTCGGCGAGGTAGATCGCCTCGTCGATGTCGTGGGTGACCATCAGCATCGTGTTGCCGGACTCCCGGAGCCGGTCACGCACGTCGAGGAGGGTGTCCTCGAGCCCCTCCTTGGTGAGTGCGTCGACCGAGGCGAACGGCTCGTCCAGGAGGAGGATCTGGGGCTGGAAGGCAAGGGCGCGCGCGATGGCGACCCGCTGCTGCATGCCGCCCGACAGCTGCCCGGGGTGGTAGTCCTCGAACCCGGTGAGGCCGACGCTCTCCAGCGCGGTCCTCACCCGCTCGGCCTTCTCGTCCTTGGCCATCGCGCGATTGCCGGCCAGCGGGAAGCGGACGTTCTTCTCGACCGTCAGCCACGGGTAGAGCGAGCGCGTGTAGTCCTGGAAGACCAGGGCCATCTCCGGGGGCGGGCCCGAGATCCGGCGGCCGTTGAGGTGGACCTCGCCCGAGGACGGGTCGAGCAGCCCGGACATCATCCGCAGCAGGGTGGACTTGCCGCAGCCCGAGGGGCCGATGATCGCGACGAACTCGCCCTCCTCGACCTGGAACGACAGGCCGTCGCAGACCAGCGGGCCGTCGGCGGCGTACCGCTTGCGCAGCTCGCTCACCTGGAGGATCGGCGGTCGCGACGAGGTCGGCTCGCGCTCCGGTGCCATCGCCGTGTTCGTACCCATCGGCCTTCCTTCCTTGGCGCCGCTGCCGCGGGGCCGGTTCTGCGAGGCGGCACTGGCCGCCAGCGGTCGTTCCTGGTGCTCCGTCGCCGCCCCCCGCGTGGGAGGCGGACCTGCTCAGGCTGTCCCTGCTAGCACAGGGGCTCCGGCCCGTACGTTGTACGGTACATTCCACCGGACGGGACGGTCCCCCGGTCTCAGACCGTGGTGGACGACCACGACGGCCTTCGCCCGAGGGGGCCCGAGAGAGCGACGTGCGTGACCCGGACTCCCGCACGTCGTCCTCACCAGGAGTCCGTATGGAAGCCGGGCGTCGGCTCAACACGAAAGGGGCGGTCCCGTGACGCGGAACACGAACGATCACGATCAGGCGAACATGCTGGAGAAGTGCGTCCGCATCCTCCAGGCCTTCCGCAGCGGGGACCAGCACCTGCGGCTCACCGCCCTGGCGGAGCGCACCGGCATGCCCAAGTCCACCGTGCACCGCCTGGCCCACGTCCTGATCGAGCAGCGGCTGCTCGCACAGGACGAGCACGGCTACCAGCTCGGGATCGCGCTGTTCGAGCTGAGCAGCCTGGTGCCGGTCGAGCACCAGCTGCGGATGGCCGCCCTCCCCTACCTGCAGGACCTGTTCATGGCGACCCACGAGACGGTCCACCTCGGGGTCCGCGAGGGCGTCGACGTCGTCTACGTCGAGAAGATCCACGGCCACTCTGACCTGGGACTTCCCTCCCGCGTGGGCGGCCGCCTGCCCCTCAACTGCACCGGCATCGGCAAGGCCCTGCTGGCCTTCAGCAGCGACGAGTCCCGGGCCGAGTTCCTGTCCCGGCCGCTGCGCCGCATCACCGACAAGTCCGTCGTCGACCCGGCCCAGCTCCAGCGCGAGCTGGCCCAGGTGCGGGCCACCGGACTCGCCTTCGAACGCGAGGAGGCGACGCCCGGACGGGAGTGCGTCGCCGCACCGGTCCTGGTGCAGGGCGAGGTCGTGGCGGCGATGTCGATCTCGGTGCCGATCTCGGCCTACCGCATGCCCCACCTGGCCGCGGCGGTCAAGACCGCCGCCCTCGGCCTGTCGCGCTACCTGCGCACGACCCAGGAGATGCAGCGCACCGGCCCAGGTTCCGCCTCACGGGAATCGGACTACCGCACGGCACCGAGGATCGTGAACATGCGATCGACATGAACGAGCGAAACGTGGCCGACGCCGCCGATCGGTTGTGGGAGGCCGCGAGCAGCGGCGTCGCCACGACACCGGTCCGCGACCTCATCGGCACTCAGGACCTGGCCGCTGCCTACGCCGTCCAGCAGCAGGTGGTGGAACGCCGCCTCTCGGACGGGGACCGCATCGTCGGCCGCAAGATCGGACTGACCGCGCCGGCCGTGCAGGCCCAGCTCGGCGTCGACCAGCCCGACTTCGGCACGCTGTTGGCGTCGATGGTCGTGGACGGTCCGGTCGCCGCCCGCCGGGTCCTGCAGCCGCGGGTCGAGGCGGAGATCGCCTTCGTCCTGGGGCGCGACCTCACCGACGTCCCCGAGGACCCGGCCGAGCTGCTCCCCTACCTCGACCGGGCCGTCCCGGCCATCGAGGTCGTGGACAGCCGGGTCGCGGGCTGGGACATCACGATCACCGACACCATCGCCGACAACGCCTCGAGCGGGCTGTTCGTCCTCGGCGAGGACGAGGTCCGCCTCGACGCCGACGTCCTGCGCGACGTCACGGTCGAGATGTCCTCCGACGGCACGGTGGTCTCCTCCGGCACCGGTGCCGCCTGCCTGGGCAGCCCTCTGGTCGCGCTCGGCTGGGTCGCCCGCACCCTGGCCGCCCTCGGGACGCCGCTGCGCGCCGGCGAGGTCGTCCTCAGCGGCGCCCTGGGCCCGATGGTCGACGCCCTCCCGGGCACGCGCTACGTCGCCTCGTTCCGCCATGGCGACCGCACCAGCGAGGTAGCGGTCGAGTTCGAGAGGGCAGAGGCATGAGCAAGCACAAGGTCGCGATCATCGGTCCCGGCAACATCGGGACCGACCTGATGATGAAGGTCATCCGCCGCTCCGACGTCCTCGAGATGGGCGCGCTGGTCGGCATCGACCCGGAGTCCGACGGCCTCGCACGGGCCCGCCGGATGGGGATCCCCGCCATCGACGACGGCATCGACGGACTGCTCGCGATGCCCGGCTTCTCCGACATCGCGGTGGTCTTCGACGCCACCTCCGCCCGGGCGCACCTCCACAACTGGTCGCTGCTGGAGCCGACCGGTGTGCCGGTCGTCGACCTGACGCCGGCCGCCGTCGGCCCCCTCGTCGTGCCGCCGGTGAACCTGGCCGGCCTGACCGGGGTGCGCAACGTGAACATGGTGACCTGCGGCGGACAGGCGACCATCCCCGTCGTCGCCGCCGTCGGCCAGGTCGCGCCCGTCCTGTACGCCGAGATCGTCGCCTCGATCTCGTCCCGGTCCGCCGGGCCCGGGACGCGCGCCAACATCGACGAGTTCACCGAGACCACCAGCCGGGCGATCGTCGACGTCGGCGGGGCCGCCCGGGGCAAGGCCGTGATCGTCCTCAACCCGGCCGAGCCGCCGATGATCATGCGCGACACCGTCTACTGCCTGGTCGCCGGCGGCGAGCCCGCCGAGGTCGAGCGCTCGGTGCTCGCCATGGCCGAGCGGGTCCAGGAGTACGTCCGCGGCTACCAGGTCAAGCAGGCCGTGCAGCAGCGGCTCCTCGCCGCCGACGACCCGCTGCTCCGCCTCGCCGACGCCCACGGCCGCGACGACGTCTCGCTCGTCTCGGTCTTCCTCGAGGTGGCGGGCGCGGGCGACTACCTGCCGGAGTACGCCGGCAACCTCGACATCATGACGGCCGCCGCCCTCCGCGTGGGTGAGTCGCTGGTCGTCCCCGAGCGCCTGGAGGTCCCCGCATGACCGGCTCCCCCCGCATCTACCTGCAGGACGTCACGCTGCGCGACGGCATGCACGCCGTCCGCCACCAGTACACGACCGACCAGGTGCGCGCGATCGCGGCGGCCCTCGACGCGGCGGGCGTCGCCGCGGTCGAGGTGACCCACGGCGACGGCCTCGCCGGAGGCAGCGTCAACTACGGCGCCGGCGCGCACTCGGACCTGGAGTGGATCGAGGCCGCGGCCGAGGTGCTCCAGCGGGCGACCCTCACCGTCCTCCTGCTGCCGGGCATCGGCACCGTGCACGACCTGCGCGACGCGTGGTCCGCGGGCGCCCGGTCCGTGCGCATCGCCACCCACTGCACCGAGGCCGACATCGCGATCCAGCACATCGAGGCCGCCCGCGAGATCGGGTTCGACGTCGCCGGCTTCCTGATGATGTCGCACATGTCCGAGCCCGGCCCGCTCGCCCAGCAGGCGCGGGTCATGGAGGCGGCCGGCGCCGGGTGCGTCTACATCACCGACTCCGGCGGCCACCTGACGATGGACGGCGTGCGGGACCGGGTCCGGGCCTACCGCGACGTGCTCGACCCCGCCACCGAGATCGGCATCCACGCCCACCACAACCTGGCCCTCGGCGTGGCCAACACCGTCGTCGCGGTCGAGTCCGGCGTGGTGCGGGTCGACGCGTCGCTGGCCGGCCAGGGCGCGGGGGCCGGCAACTGCCCGATCGAGGCCTTCGTCGCGGTGTGCGACCTGATGGGCTGGGACCACGGCACCGACCTGGACGCCCTGATGGACGCCGCCGACGACCTCGTGCGCCCGTTGCAGGACCGCCCGGTGCGGGTCGACCGCGAGACGCTCTCGCTGGGCCACGCCGGTGCCTACTCCAGCTTCCTGCGGCACGCCGAGGCGGCCGCGGAGCGGTACGGCGTCGACGCCCGCACGCTCTTGAAGGAGGTCGGCCGGCGCCGGCTGGTGGGCGGTCAGGAGGACATGATCGTCGACATCGCGCTGGAGCACCTCAAGGACCGCACCTCCCTCCCCCAGACCGACCAGACCGACCAGGAGCTGAGCGCATGAGCACTGTCGTGGCAGGCGTCGCCGCCTCGCACAGCACGTTGATGAACACCCATTGGGCCGAGGTGGACCACCTCGAGGAGGCGCACCGCTTCCGCGACGGCCTGCACGCGGCGCGGGACTTCCTCGCCGAGCAGCGTCCCGACGCGATCGTGGTCATCGGCTCCAACCACTTCCGCGGGCTCTTCCTCGACCTGATGCCGTCCATCACCGTCGGCGTGGCCGAGGTCAACGGCGCGGGCGAGGCGAACACGCCCGCGGGCCCGCTCCCGGTCGACACCGAGCTCGCCAAGGCGCTCGTCGACGGGCTGATCGACGACGGCTTCGACCCGGCGTTCTCGCTCCGGCTGACCGTCGACCACGGCATCACCCACAGCCTGCAGCACCTGGTCCCGGACCTCGAGGTCCCGATCGTGCCGGTGGTGCTCAACATGTTCGCGCCGCCGCTCATCCCGCTCACCCGGGCCCAGGCGATCGGCGAGACCGTGCGCCGGGTCATCGAGTCCGACGGGGCCGGCAAGCGCGTGGCCGTGATCGCCTCCGGCGGCCTGTCCCACCGGCTCCCGTGGCCGGACTGGGCCGAGGCCCTCTCCGAGGACGACCGGTTCCTCGTCGAGGCCTGGCTCAACGGTCGCGAGCAGTGGAAGGAGTTCGAGGTGCGCCGGCGCCAGATCATCCGCGCCGCGACGCCCGACATCAACCCCGCCTTCGACGAGGACTTCCTCGCCCAGCTCGAGGCCGGTGACCTCTCCCGGACCCTCGCGCTCACCACCGACGAGCTGGAGAAGGTCGCCGGCAACGGCGCCCAGGAGATCCGCTCCTGGATCGCCATGGCCGCCGCCGTCCGCGGCCGCGGCCGCACGCTCGCCTACGCCCCCATCGACGAGTGGCTCACCGGCATGGGTGTCGCCGTCGTCGAGCCCGCCTGAACCCCTGACGCTAGGAGCAACCGCAATGACCCTCTGGACCGATCTCGCCGACGTGCCGTACTCCGTCGACTACGTCGACGCCGGCGGCCTGCGCACCCGCGCGCTGCGCGCCGGGTCGGGCGAGCCGATCATCATGCTGCACGGCACCAGCGGCCACCTCGAAGCGTTCGTCCGCAACGTCGCGGTGCTGTCCGCGGACTACGACTGCCACGCCATCGACATGATGGGGCACGGCTACACCGACAGCCCCGGCGTCCCCTACCGGATCCCGGGCTACGTCCAGCACGTCGTGGACTACATGGACGCGCGCGGCATCGAGTCCGCCCACTTCATCGGCGAGTCGCTCGGCGGCTGGGTCGCCGGCCGGCTGGCCGCCGACCGCCCCGAGCGGGTGCGCACCCTCGCCCTCGTCGCGGCCGGCGGCACCGTGGCCAACCCCGAGGTGATGGAGCGGATCAAGAACAGCACCCGCCGCGCGGTCACCACCGACGACCGTGAGCTCACCCGGAGCCGGCTCGAGCTGCTGATGCACGACCCGGTCAACGTCACCGACGAGCTCGTCGACGTGCGCCACACGATCTACCACCGGGCGACCTTCGTCGAGAACATCGACCACCTGCTGTGCCTCCAGGAGATGGAGAACCGCACCGAGGACCTCCTCACCGCCGAGCAGATGGGCCGCATCACGGCGCCGACCCGCGTGGTGTGGGGCGCCGAGAACCCCTTCGGCGACGTCCCGGAGGCCCGCGCGATGAGCGCGGCCATCCCCGGCTCCGAGCTCGCGATCTACCCCGAGTGCGGCCACTGGCCCCAGCACGAGCACGCCGACCGGTTCAACAAGGAGACCCTCGCATTCCTGGCGGCGCACGCGTGAGCGACCTGCGGATCGGGCTGCGCGTCCCGCCGTGCCGCCCGGTGGCCGAGCTCGCGACGTTCATCGCCGAGGTGGAGGACGCCGGCTTCGACGACGTCTACGTGCCCGACTCGCAGGTGCTCTGGCGCGACGCGTGGATGACGCTGTTCGCCGCGGCCCAGCAGACGAGCCGGATCGGGCTCGGGACGGCGGTCACCAACGTCGCCACCCGTCACCCGAGCGTCGTCGCCTCCCTCGCCCGCACCGTGGGCGAAGCGGCAGGCGGCCGGTTCAAGATGGGGCTGGGCGTCGGCAACAGCTCGGTGGAGCCGGTCGGGCTCTCCGCGAGCACGGGCCGCGAGCTGCGCGAGGGCATCGCGGCGATCCGGGCCCTGCTCGCCGGTGACGAGGCGACCTTCGGGGACACCACCGTCCGGCTGCGCGACCCGTACGCCGACGTGCCGGTGCTCGTCGCCGCGAGCGGCCCGCGCAACCTGCGTCTCGCCGGGGAGATCGCCGACGGCGCCGTCCTGCTGAGCGGCGTCTCGACGTCCCTGCTCACGCGCGCCGTGGGACTCGTCCGCGAGGGCGCCGAGGCAGCGGGGCGCGACGCGTCCTCGGTCGAGATCATCGTGTCGGCGCACGCGATGGTCACCGACGACGTGGAGCGGGACGCCCGCATCCTCAAACCGATCTGCGCGGGCATGGCCCAGCTGGGCGGCCAGGCGGCCCTGGCCAGCGTCGGGCTGGAGATCGAGGTGCCGGCCCACGTGCCGGAGATCTACCCCGACCTGGTGCACGCCGAGGACTGGGACCTCGCCGTCGAGCACTGCTCGCAGTGGGTCAGCGACGAGGACGCCGTCACCTTCGCCCGCTCGTTCGCGCTGTTCGGCGACGCCCAGGAGATCGTGGAGAAGATGCGTGGAGCCCAGGAGCTCGGCGCGACGTCGATCTTCCTGCAGCACGTCGGCTCCTACGACCTCCCCGAGCGCCTCCGGGACGCCGTCGCCACCGAGGTCCTCCCGCTCCTCCGCGAGACCGCCTCCGGAGGCTCGCCGGCTTCCGATGGCTGCTGAACAGGAGTCACCCGCCCGCGACCTCGTCGCGATCGCGCGTCGCGCAGCGTCGGCGGAGCCGGCGCTGCGCGAGCGTGCCGCCCTCGAGGTCGTCGACGCCGTTGCCTGCATGCGGCTCGGCTCGTCCCACGCGCTGGTCACCCGGGTGGCCGCGGCCGGCTCCTGGCTGGACCCCGGCCCGCATGCCGCCTTCGCGGCCACCGGTGTCGGGCTGGAGGAGGCGGTGCGCCTCGACGCCCTGTCCTGCCACGTCGACGAGCTGGACAGCATCGAGCCGGTGTCCGCCACGGTGCCCGCGGCCATCGTCGTCCCGGCCGCTCTCCACGCCGCCCGGCACGTCGGCGCCACCGGCGCCGTCCTCGTCGACGCCGTGCTCGCCGGCTACGACGTCCTCACCTTCCTCGGGCGGTCGCTCGGCGGGGCCGAGGCCTACCGCCACGGCTGGTGGCCCAGCTCCACGCTCGGAGCAGTCGGCGCCGCGGCGGCGGTCGCCTCCGTGCTCGGCCTCGACGACGAGAGGTACGCCGCGGCGCTGGGCCTCGCCGCGGCCCGCACCGGCGGCCTGATCTCCGACGACGCCCTCGGCGCCGGCCACTACCTCGCCGCCGCCGACGCCACCGTCGCCGGCCTGCGCGCCGGGCTCCTGGCCGGTGCCGGCCTCGACGCCTCGTCCACCTACGTCAGCGGACCGGGATCTCGCGCGCTCGCCTCGTGGCGGACGGTCGAGCCGCCCGCTCCCGGCGACGGCGTCCGCGCCACCATGACCAAGCCGTTCCCCTGCGCACGGCCGCTCCAGGGGGTCGCCGCCGCGTTGCTGGCCGGCCGGGTCCCGCTGGACGGGCTCGACTCGGTCGTCGTCGAGCTCCCTGCCCCGCTCCTGCAGTTCGTGAGCGCCGACGTGGAGGTCCCCGACGCCACGGGCGCGGCCGCCAGCGCCGCCCACGTGCTGGCCGCCGTCCGGGCGGGCCGCGCCGGCGACGCCCACTTCTTCCGCACCGCCTCCCTGGCCGGCCTCGCCCCGGTCCCACCCGTGGAGC
>JAEZKN010000255.1 GCA_023415395.1 Actinomycetes bacterium | reverse complement strand
GGGCCGTCGTGGTCGGCTGCGGGCTCGGGGCGGACGCCGAGCTCCTCGCCGGTGCGGGCTGGGCGACGACGGCCTTCGACGTCGCGCCGACCGCGATCGAGGAGGCCCGGCGGCGCCACCCCGGCAGCGCGGTCGACTACCGCGTCGAGAGCCTGCTCGACCTGCCGGCCGAGTGGGTCGGGGCCTTCGACCTGGTCGTCGAGGTCTTCACGCTCCAGGCCCTGCCCGACCCGCCGCGCACCGACGCGGCCAGGGCGGTCGCCTCCCTGCTCGCACCGGGCGGGACGATCGTGCTCGTCGCGTTCCGCGCCACCGAGGACGAGCCGCCGAGCGGGCCGCCGTACCCGCTGACCCCCGCCGACCTGGCCGCGGTCGCCGTGGACGGCGTGGAGCTCAGGACGACCGCGGAGCTGCCAGGGCAACGGCTCCGGGCGACGTACCGTCGCGGCTGAGCAGGCCCTCCTTGCGGCCGACCGCGACCGCGAGGGCGATGGTGCCGGCGACCGCGAGGGCGTTGATCGTCAGCACCGAGATGCTCTTGACCAGCACGAAGGTCTCCAGTGACTGCGAGAGCAGCAGCCAGAGGGTGACCGCCGCCTTGCCGGCGCACAGTGCGCCCCACATGAGGGTCAGCCCGGAGAAGAGCCGTCGCACGCGCGGACGCAGCCGCAGCTCCTCGTCGAGGGGGTAGAAGTCACCGGCGAGCCGGGCGACCATCGGCCGGGCGCCGGCGAGCGAGCCCAGGAAGACCAGTGCGAGCGCGGCGTCGGTGATGATCGGTTGGAGGAAGTAGAGGAAGGTGCTGTCGGTCGCGAGCGAGACGACCGTCCGTCCGGTCATCACCCCGGCGGTCAGCACCAGCAGCCCCGACGTGCGTCGACCCGTGAGCGCGCGCCAGACGATGGCGCCGTAGGACCAGCCGAGGGCCGCGAAGATCGCCGTCCACACGCCGTAGAGGCGGAACGTCGTGTAGAAGACGGCCGCCGGGACCGCGCACGCGACCATCAGGCTGAGCGCGACCCTGCGGATCACCGCGGCGAGGGTCGGGCGGTGGGTCGGCGCGGCCTCCTCGCGAGCGGGGGCTTCGGGAAGGGCGAGCGACATGGGGGGTCCTGACGCGGAGATCTGGGTCTCCGGTCCCTGCCCGGGTCGGACAGCGGCAAACCTCGCTGCACCTGACAGTACGCCCCTCGAGCCGGTCGCGCCCGATCCCGGGTGGTCCGGTTGGGCATGATGGCGCCATGAGCGACCCCCGCGCCGGACAGCCCGCCGAGCCCTCGGACCTCGTCGACGTCGCCCACCTGGTGACGGCGTACTACACCGGCGTCCCGGACCCCGAGGACCCCGACCAGCAGGTCGCGTTCGGCACCAGCGGCCACCGCGGGTCCTCGCTGCGCACGGCGTTCAACGAGACCCACATCCTCGCCACGACCCAGGCGATCGTGGACCACCGCCGCGAGCAGGGGTACGACGGGCCGCTCTTCCTCGGCCGCGACACCCACGGGCTCTCGGAGCCGGCGTGGGCCACGGCGCTCGAGGTGCTGGCCGCCAACGACGTGACCGTGCTCGTCGACGACCGCGACGGCTACACGCCCACCCCGGCGGTCTCCCACGCGATCCTGCGCGCCAACCGGGACGGCGGGACCGCCGACGGCATCGTGGTCACGCCGTCGCACAACCCGCCCACCGACGGCGGCTTCAAGTACAACCCGCCGCACGGCGGCCCGGCCGGCAGCGACGCGACCTCGGCGATCGCGGACCGCGCCAACGAGCTGATCCGCGGCGGGCTCGCGGACGTCAAGCGGATTCCGTTCGCGCGGGCGCGGGCGCACGCGCAGGACTACGACTTCCTCGGGACCTACGTCGACGACCTGCCCGACGTCCTCGACCTCGACGCGATCCGCGAGGCCGGCGTCCGCATCGGCGCCGACCCGCTGGGCGGGGCGTCGGTCGCCTACTGGGCCGAGATCGCTGCGCGGCACCGGCTGGACCTGACCGTGGTCAACCCGCTCGTCGACCCGACCTGGCGCTTCATGACGCTCGACTGGGACGGCAAGATCCGGATGGACTGCTCCTCGCCGGACGCGATGGCCTCGCTCATCGGGCAGAAGGAGAGGTACGACCTCGCCACCGGCAACGACGCCGACGCCGACCGGCACGGCATCGTCACGCCGGACGCGGGCCTGATGAACCCCAACCACTACCTCGCCGTCGCGATCGGCTACCTCTTCGGCGGCGCCCGCCCGGGCTGGCCGGCCTCGGCGCGGATCGGCAAGACGCTGGTGTCGTCGTCGATGATCGACCTGGTCGCCGCCGACATCGGCCGCGAGCTGGTCGAGGTGCCGGTCGGCTTCAAGTGGTTCGTGCCGGGCCTGATCGACGGGTCGTTCGGCTTCGGCGGCGAGGAGTCCGCCGGCGCGTCGTTCCTGCGCCGCGACGGCTCGGTGTGGACCACCGACAAGGACGGCATCATCCTCGCGCTGCTCGCCTCGGAGATCCTGGCGACCACCGGGAGGACCCCCTCGCAGCACTACGCCGAGCTGGTCGCGAAGCACGGCGAGCCGGCGTACGCCCGCATCGACGCCCCCGCCGACCGCGAGCAGAAGGCCGCTCTCGCGGCGCTGTCGCCCGACGCCGTGACCGCGACGTCCCTGGCCGGCGAGGAGATCACCGCCAGGCTGACCGAGGCGCCCGGCAACGGCGCCGCGATCGGCGGGCTGAAGGTGACCACCGAGTCGGCGTGGTTCGCCGCCCGCCCGTCGGGCACCGAGGACGTCTACAAGATCTACGCCGAGTCGTTCCGCGGCCCCGAGCACCTCGCCCGCGTGCAGGAGGAGGCGCGCGAGGTGGTCACGGCCGCCCTGGGCTGACCTGCGCCACGTGCTCGGCGGCGAGGAACGCCAGGCCGAGCGCGGGCAGCAGCCCGTTGCCCGCGAGGTAGCCGGCCGCGCCGTGGCCCGAGATGCCGGCGGCCGCGCCTCCGGAGGCGTAGAGGCCGGGGATCGGGCTCCCGTCCTCCCGCAGCACCCGCGCGTGCTCGTCGACGACCAGCCCGCCCTGGGTGTGGAAGAGCGCCGGCGTCACCGGGACCGCGCGGTACGGCGCCCGCAGCGGCTCCTCCCAGTGGGTGCGGCCGTGCTCGTCCTCGGTCTCGCCGGTGGCCGCCGCGCGGGCGGCCTCGAGCGTCGCGGCCAGGGCGTCCGCCTCCAGGCCGGTCGCGGCCGCGAGCCCGGCGAGGTCGTCGGCGGTGCGGCCGACCCCGGACTCGATCGTGTCGCGGTAGTCGGTGAAGGGCAGGCAGGCCTCGTGGATGCGCTCGTCGAGCACGATCCAGCCGCGGCCGCCCTCCGCGGCCTGCAGCGCCGCGGCGTACTCGGAGTAGCCGGTCGTCTCGTCCCCGAAG
>JAEZKN010000233.1 GCA_023415395.1 Actinomycetes bacterium | reverse complement strand
GACGGTGAGCACGAGGTGGACGACGACCTGGCCGCCGACCACCAGCCCCACGAGCCGCAGCGGGCCGGCGGGCGGGTGCAGGACGGCGGCCGACAGCGCCACGCTGATCGCCAGCAGGGCCAGCACGACCGGGGCCCCGGGCAGGAGGCCGGCGGCGCTGACGTGGCCGACCACGCCCAGGCCGAAGGCGATCGACCCGGCGCAGAGCGCACGCAGCCACAGCAGCCACGGGTCCACGCGGGCGTCCACGACCAGCAGTGTCACATGCGGACGGCGATCGTCCTCATCGTGGTCGCCGGACTCGGGCGAGGAGGCGCGACTCGCGACCACCCTGTCGCGCTCCACCACCAGCGCTCCACCACCAGCGTCGTCGCGAGCCGGTCGGCAGCGGCACGCCGTCAGGCCGGTCGGGGCACCGCCCCGAACGCCATCTGCCCCAGCCACGCCGGCACCGCCCGGCGTACGTCGGAGGGCCCCTCGACCACGACCTGACCCGACTTCAGCGCCTCGGGCCAGGACCGGTCGGCGCGCCACACCGCGACCATCGCGCGCAGCGTGGTCCGCACGGTCGCCGCGACGTCGAAGCCCGGGTCGTAGTCGCAGACGTCGGGCTCCCGCCCGGCCACGCAGAACCACCACCGCGCGGTGGCCGGCGGCTGGTCGGCGAAGCGGAACTCCAGCACGGTCCGTCCGTCGGGCCACCGGTCGACCGGGATCGTGCGCTGCATGTCCCAGAAGAGCAGGTGGGGGTCGAGGTCGTCCTCGCCGAGCTCGCCGATCCAGCGGATCCCCCAGGCGCCGAGGCCCTCGACGACCGGGCGCAGCTCCTCGCCGCAGGGCGTGAGGTGGTACGCCGTGCGGCCGTCCTCCTCCTCGCGACGGACCACGCCGGCGCGCTCGAGCGACTTCAGCCGCTTGGAGAGCAGGGCCGGCGACATCTTGGGGTTGCCGCGCCGCAGCTCGTTGAAGTGGCGGCTCCCCATCATCAGCTCGCGCACGACGAGCAGCGTCCAGCGCTCGTCGAGCACCTCCATCGCCTTCGCGACGGGGCAGAACTGGCCGTAGGTGGACATGCCTCCCAGTAGACGCCCGGGGCGCGGGCGGGCACCAGTACAGATCGTGAACTGGCCGGCGGACCTCGGTGGGCCGACGCTCGAGGACATGACCACTTCAGCACACACCACCTCCGCCCAGACCAATCCCGCCCCGACCACGCCCGCGCCGACTCCGCTGTGGGCGCTCGGCGACTACCACGCCGTCGCCACCGGCCTGATCTCCTCGCTGGGCCCGCGCCTGGTCGAGGCCACCGGCGTCGCCGCCGGCGACCGCGTCCTCGACGTGGCCGCCGGCACCGGCAACGCCGCGATCCCCGCCGCCCGCCTCGGCGCCGACGTCGTCGCCTCCGACGTCACCGCCCAGCTCCTCGACACCGGCCGCCGCGCCGCCCCCGACCTCGGCATCGACTGGCGTCAGGACGACGCCCAGGCGCTGCCCTACGACGACGGCGAGTTCGACGCGGCGATGTCCTGCGTCGGCGTCATGTTCGCGCCGCGGCACCAGGACGCTGCCGACGAGCTCGTGCGGGTGGTCCGGCCCGGCGGCCGGGTCGGCCTGATCAGCTGGACGCCGGAGGGCTTCATCGGCCAGATGTTCACGACCATGAAGCCCTACGCGCCGGCGCCGCCGCCCGGGGCGCAGCCGCCCCCGCTGTGGGGGTCGGAGGAGCACGTCGGGGCGCTGCTCGGCGACCGGGTGACCGGCGTGGAGGCGCGGCGCGAGTCGCTCCCCGTCGACCGGTTCTCCTCGGGCGCGGAGTTCCGCGACTTCTTCAAGGCCGTCTACGGCCCGACCATCGCGGTCTACCGCTCGATCGCGGACGACCCGGCCCGGGTGGCCGAGCTGGACGCCGCGCTCGCCGAGCTCGGCGACGGACCGGACGCCCGGTCCTGGGAGTACCTGCTGCTGACCGCCGTACGACGCTAGGGCAGCGGGTCGGCCTGCGGCTCCGGGTCGTCGGTCTCGATCGGCGCCGGGTCGCCGCTGGGGACGACCTCGGGCTCGGGCTGCGGCTCCTGCGGTGTCGTCGTCACCTCGGTGCTCCTCTCCGTGCTCTGCTCCGTGCTCTGCTCAGTGCTCGTCGGCCTCGAAGTCGGCCGGTTCGTCCTCGATCATGTAGTTCGGGTTCGCCCGGATCGCCTCGACCGTGCGGTCGATCCACCCCTGGTCGGTGGTCTCGATGTCGCGCTCGGCGAGCTGCTCGACGAGGTAGGAGTGCAGGTCGGTCGTGGTGTGGGCGTCGTTGGCGACCGAGGTCGCGTCGACGGCTGCCTGGAGGTCGGAGTTGTGCCGGGCCATGCCGGGCCCGTACCCCGATCAGACCGCGACGTACACCTTGCGCAGCGTCTCCGTGACGACCCAGGTGGTGCGCTCGCCGGCGCGCAGGCGTACGGCGGCGCCCGGCCCGAGCTCGAACACCTAGCCGTCCTCGAAGGTCACGCTGCCGCGACCGGCCAGCACCACGAAGACCTCGTCGACCTCGGTGTCGTGGTCGGTCCCGGGCGCCATCTCCCAGGTGCCGACCTCGACGCCGCCCCCGGGGAGGCGGAGCTCGGTCAGGGGCGCGGCCTCGCCGGCCAGCACGTCGGAGGAGAGGAGGCGTGCGCTCATGAGTCGAAGCCCAGTCCTGCCTTGTCGAGGGTCCTGAGGAAGAGGTTGCGCCGGCCCTGCCGGTGGTCGGCCCGGTCCAGCGACCAGCGGGTGAGCTCGATGCCGAGGTCGGCGACCGGCGAGGGCGGGAAGGGCAGCGGCTTGCGCCGCACCATCTCCAGCCCGGTGCGCTCGGTGCGCAGTCCGGAGAGCCGGTCCAGCATCACCTCGGCGGCGAACCGGGTCGCGCCGACGCCGAGGCCGGTGAAGCCCGCGGCGTAGGCGACCCGGCCGTTCGCGGCGAGCCCGTGGAAGGCCGCGAACCGGGTCGAGGTGTCGATGGCGCCGGCCCAGCGGTGGCTGAAGCGGACGCCCTCGAGCTGCGGGAAGACCGTGAGGAAGTGCGACGCGAGGCGTCGGTACGTCGCCGGCCGTTCCTCGTGCTCGGCGCGGACCGTGCGGCGGTGGATCGCGTCGTACCCGCCCCAGAGGATCCGGTTGTCGGCGGTGAGCCGGGAGTAGTGGAACTGGTTGGCCAGGTCGCCGAGCCCCTGGCGGTGCGCCCAGCCGACCGAGGCGAGCTGGGCGTCGGTGAGCGGCTCGGTCATCAGCACGTAGTCGTAGACCGGGACGGTGAGCAGCCGGGTCCGGCGCAGCAGCGAGGGGAAGACGTTGGTCGCCAGCACCACGCGGTCGCTGGTGACCGTGCCGGCCGCCGTCTGCACCCGCACCGGCCCGCGGGGCGGGCGGTCGAGCCCGGTGACCGTGGTGCGCTCGTGCACCTCGACGCCCAGCTCGGTCGCCGCCCGGGCGAGCTCGCGGGCCAGCTTGGCCGGGTGCACCAGCGCGCAGTCCTCGCGATCCCACACGCCGCCGAGGAAGACCGGGCTGTCGATCTCGCGCCGCACGGCCGCGGCGTCGAGGAAGCCGGGCTCCTCGCGGAGCCAGTCGACCTGGTGCTCCTCGACCGCCACCGCGAGCGCGCCGGTCCGCTCGTACTCCGCGTCGAGCCCGAGGTCGGCGACGTCCTTCGCGAAGGCGTCCAGGTTCTCCCGGCCGAGCCGCTCGAGGAGGTCGTACTCCGCGGGCCAGCGGCGCCGGCCGTTCTCCTCGCCGTGGGTGAGGCTGGCCTCGCAGAACCCGCCGTTGCGGCCCGAGGCTGCCCACCCGACGCGCTGCGCCTCGAGCAGCACCACCCGCGCGCCGGGGTTGCGCCGCTTGGCCAGCACCGCGGTCCACAGCCCGCAGTAGCCACCACCGACCACGGTCAGGTCGGCGGTGGCGTCGCCCGCGAGCGGGGGGTACGTCGTCCCGGGGGCGTCCTCGAGCCAGAAGACGGCGTGCCGGCTGTCCGCCAGGGCGGCGTCGACCTGGGCGGCCGGCGGCGCCAGCCGCTCGTAGACGGTGCTATGCCGCGACATGCTGGTCGCCGGCCTTGAGCGCCTCGTCGAGGATCGCGAGTCCTTCGCGGGCCTCCTCGTCGCTCATCGTGCACGGCGGGACCAGGTGGATCCGGTTGGTGTTGGAGAACGGCAGCAGCCCCGCCGCCTTGCACGCGGCCACGACCTCGCCCAGGGCGGCCGGCGGCAGCATCGCCTTGGTCTCGCGGTCGGTCACGAGGTCGAGCGCCCAGAAGGCACCCACGCCGCGGACCTCCCCGACGCACGCGTGGCGCTCGGCGATCTCGCGCAGGCCCGGGCCGAGGACCTCGCGGCCCAACCGGTCGGCGTTCTCCACGATGCCCTCGTCGCGCATGGTGGTGATGGTGGCGACCGCGGCCGCGGCGGCCAGCGGGTGGCCGGAGTAGGTCAGCCCGCCGGGGTAGGGCCGGTGGTCGAAGGTCGCGGCGACCGGATCGCTGATGATGACGCCGCCGAGCGGGACGTAGCCGGAGTTGACGCCCTTGGCGAAGGTGATCAGGTCCGGGGTGACGCCGTACCGGTCCAGGGCCAGCCAGCTGCCCGCCCGGCCGAAGCCGGCCATCACCTCGTCGAGGATCATCACGATGCCGTGCCGGTCGCACAGCTCGCGGACGCCGGCCAGGTAGCCCGGCGGCGGCGCGAAGATCCCGGCGGTGCCCGGGATCGTCTCGAGGATGATCGCGGCGATCGTGTCGGGCCCCTCGGCCTCGATGGTGCGGGCCAGGTGGGCCAGCGCGCGCTCGGACTCCTCGGCCTCGGTGGTCGCGTGGAACTCCGAGCGGTAGAGGAACGGGCCGAAGAAGTGCACGGTCCCGGTGGTCGCGGTGTCGTTGGCCCAGCGGCGCGGGTCGCCGGTCATGTTGATCGCGGTCTGCGTGCCGCCGTGGTAGCTGCGGTAGGCCGAGAGCACCTTGAACCGGCCCGTGTGCAGCCGGGCCATCCGCACGGCGTGCTCGTTGGCGTCGGCGCCGCCGTTGGTGAAGAACGTCTTCTCGAAGCCGTCCGGCGCGATCTCGCTGATCAGCCGGGCGGCCTCCGCGCGCTGGTCGTTGGCGTGCTGCGGCGCGATCGTGCAGAGCCGGTCGGCCTGCTCCTTGATCGCCGCGACCACCCGCGGGTGCTGGTGGCCGATGTTGGTGAAGACCAGCTGGCTGGAGAAGTCCAGGTAGCGGCGGTCCTCGTCGTCCCACACGTAGGAGCCGCGGGCCGCGGTGATCACCATCGGGGTGATCTCGGCCTGGGCGGACCAGGAGTGGAAGACGTGCTTGCGGTCGAGCTCGTACGTCGTGCTCATCTGGGGTCCTCTCGGGGGTCCGGGGAGTTTCATCGGCCGGCCGATGAAACTCATGCCTGGACGATGAAGCTTTGTCG